>CAMLQP010000074.1 GCA_946482115.1 uncultured Comamonadaceae bacterium | reverse complement strand
GGCGGCGTCAAGGACAGCGGCATCGGCAGCGAAGGCGGCACCGAGACCTTCGACGGCTTCCTGGTGACCAAGATGGTCACGCAGATCTGATTTCCTCTTCTTTCCCCTTCACATGATCGAACTCAAAGATCCTTCCCTGCTGCCCGGCCGCTGTCTTGTCGGCGGGCAGTGGGTGTCCGGCACCGCGCACATCGAGGTGACGAATCCCGCCACCGGCGCCGTCATCGCCACCGTGCCGCGCCTGGGCGCCGCCGAAACCCGCGAGGCCATCGAGGCCGCGAACCGCGCCTGGCCGGCCTGGCGCGCGCGCACCGCCAAGGAACGCTCGGCCATCCTGGCCCAGTGGTACGCGCTGATGCTGGCGAACCAGGACGACCTGGCGCTCATCATGACCAGCGAACAGGGCAAACCGCTGGCCGAGGCGCGAGGCGAAATCGCCTACGCGGCGTCCTTCATCCAGTGGTTCTCGGAAGAAGCCAAGCGCGTCTACGGCGACACCATTCCCGCGCCGGTGGCTTCGCAGCGCATCGTGGTGACCAAGGAGCCCATCGGCGTCTGTGCGGCCATCACGCCATGGAACTTCCCTGCGGCGATGATCACCCGCAAGGCCGGCCCGGCGCTGGCGGCCGGCTGCACCATGGTGGTCAAACCTGCGAGCCAGACGCCGCTGACCGCGCTGGCGCTGGCCGTGCTGGCCGAGCGCGCGGGCGTGCCTGCGGGCGTGTTCTCGGTGGTCACCGGCTCGGCGCGCGATGTGGGCGACGAACTGGCGGACAACCCCCTGGTGCGCAAGCTCTCGTTCACCGGCTCCACCGAGGTGGGCCGCCAGCTGATGGCGCGCACCGCCGCCACCGTCAAGAAGGTGTCGATGGAGCTGGGTGGCAACGCGCCCTTCATCGTGTTCGAGGACGCCGACCTGGACGCCGCGGTCGAAGGCGCCATCGTCTCCAAGTACCGCAACGCGGGCCAGACCTGCGTCTGCGCCAACCGCCTGTACGTGCACAGCAAGGTGTACGAGGCCTTTGCCGCCAAGCTGGCCGTGGCCGTGTCCCAGCTCAAGGTGGGCGAGGGCACCGGGGCCGAGGTGCGCATCGGTCCGCTGATCGACGACAAGGCGGTGCAGAAGGTCGAACAGCACATCGCCGACGCCGTGGCCAAGGGCGCGCGCGTGCTCAGCGGCGGCCGGCGTCACGCGCTGGGCCAGAGCTTTTTTGAACCCACCATCCTGGGCGACGTGACGCAGGACATGGCGGTGGCGCGCGAGGAGACCTTCGGCCCGCTGGCGCCACTGTTCCGCTTCGAGACCGAGGACGAGGTGGTGGCCATGGCCAACGACACCGAGTTCGGCCTGGCCAGCTACTTCTATGCACGCGACCTCGGCCGTGTCTGGCGCGTGGCCGAGCGCCTGGAGTACGGCATGGTGGGTGTGAACACCGGCCTGATCTCCAACGAGGTGGCGCCTTTCGGTGGCGTCAAGCAGTCGGGCATCGGCCGCGAGGGCTCGCACCTTGGCATGGACGACTACCTGGTCGTCAAGTACATCAACATGGCCGGCATCTGAGCCGCCCCGGCCTGAGGTCGGCACACCAGAACAACAGGAGACTCTCATGAACACGAACACAGCGGTCACGCTGCACAACTTCATCAACGGTCAGTACCAGGCCGCCCGTTCGGGCGCGACCTTCCAGAAGCTGGCGCCGGCCACCGGCCGTCCCTTTGCCACCGTGAGCGCCTCCGGCGCCGACGACGTCGACACCGCGGTGGCGGCGGCCCGCCAGGGCCTGCGCCACGGCCCCTGGGCCACGATGCCGGGCCAGGAGCGCGGCCGTTGCATCTCCCGGCTGGCCGACCTGCTGGAGGCGAACGCACCGGCCTTCGTGGCCACACTGGCCGAGGAGCAGGGCCGCCCCGCCTTCGACATGACGGTGATGGACCTGCCGATGTCGGTCGACACCCTGCGCTACTTCGCGGGCTGGGCCGACAAGCTCGAAGGGCGCACCGTGCCCACCGCGGGCTTCATGGGCCGGCCTATGCACCACTACACGCGGCTGGAGCCGGTGGGCGTGGCGGCGCTGATCGTGCCCTGGAACGCGCCGCTGATGATCGCCATCTGGAAGCTCGCGCCCGCGCTGGCGGCCGGCTGCACGGTGGTGATCAAGACCTCCGAGGATGCGCCGGTGGCGGTGGGCCAGCTCGGCCGCCTGGTGGCCGAGGCCGGCTTTCCGCCGGGCGTGGTCAACATCGTGCACGGCATGGGCGCAGAGGCAGGTGCGGCGCTCACGGCGCACCCCGACGTGAGCAAGATCAGCTTCACCGGCAGCACCGGCGTGGGCCGCGTCATCGCCCGCGAAGCGGCGGCCTCGTTCAAGCGCGTCACCCTGGAACTCGGCGGCAAGGCCGCGCAGATCCTGCTGCAGGACGCCAACCTCGACGAAGCCATTCCCGGCGTGGCCATGGGCCTGTTCGTGAACCAGGGCCAGACCTGCGCGGCCGGCTCGCGCATCCTGGTGCACCGCTCGCTGCTGCCGCAGGTGGAGCAGGCGCTGGCCGCGGCCGCCGAATCGGTGCGGCTGGGCGGGGCGCAGGTCGAAGGCGCGCAGATGGGCGCGCTGATCAGCGCGCGCCACCGAGAGCGCGTGCAGGCCTGCATCGACACGGCGATCTCGCAGGGCGCGCGGCGCCTGAGCGGCGCCGATGGCGAGCTGCCCGCCGAGGGCTTCTTCATGCGGCCGACGGTGTTCACCGACGTGACCCCGGGCATGCAGATCGCCCAGGAAGAGGTGTTCGGGCCGGTGGGCGCGATCATCCCGTTCGACACCGAGGCGGAGGCGGTGGCCATCGCCAACGACAGCCGCTACGGCCTGTCGGCCAGCGTGTGGACGCGCGACGTGTCGGCCGCGCACCGCGTGGCCGCGCAGCTCGAAGTCGGCGCGGTGGCCATCAACTGCTGGAGCCCGCTGGACGCGCGCCTGCCCTGGGGCGGCACCAAGGACAGCGGCATCGGCCGCGACCTCTCGCGCAAGGCGCTGGACGCCTACCTCGAAGAAAAAGTGGTCTCGCTCGCGCTGTAAGCCGCGCCGCCGCCACCGCCTCTGCCACCGGTCCTTCGGGACCTTCGCCGGGCCGTTCCATGAACGTCGATGTGCGCCATTTCAACGATGTGAACCTGCACGCCCGGGCCATTCCCGGGTGGACGCAGGACTACGACCAGCTCGGGCGCGGTGCGCTCAGCAGCAGCCTGCAGCAGGTCTCCACCGGACGCTTCCTGGTGTTCCGCGAGGTCTTCAACCGCCAGGTGGTGCAGTGTGGCCAATGCCCCGAACAGCGCCTGTGTCTGGCCGTCTTGGAGGCAGCGCCGGAGCCGGTGTCCACCGGGTGGTCACGCCACCCGCTGTCGCAGGTGGTGCTGCTGCGCAACCGCGAAGAGTTCCTGTTGCACGCGCCGCAGGGACTGGGCCTGGTGGCCGCCAATGTGGACTACGAACGCTTCCTGCAACTCGCCGACCTGCACCTGTCGCATGAGCAGAGGACGCTGGCGCGCGGCTCGCGCAGCCTGGCGGTGGCCGACGCGTCGGTGCAACGCCTGCGGCAGGTGCTGCAGCACGTACTGGCCCAGGCCGGCATGCAACCGCTCAATGACGTGCAGGCCGACGCGCTGGACCGTGCGCTGGACGATCTGGTGCTCAATGCATTCCTGGACCTGTTCGACGCGGTGGACCACGCCCGCGCCCCGACGCGCTGCAGCGGCTCGGTGCGCAGCTACATCGTGCGGCGCAGCCGCGAGCTGATGGAAGAGGGCGGTGGCGGCGCGATGAGCGTGCTCGACCTCTGTGCCCGGCTGCGCGTGAGCCGCCGCACCCTGCAGGCGAGCTTCCAGAGCGAGGCCGGCATCGGCCCGCTGGAGTACCAGCGCAACCTGCGGCTCAACGCGGTCCGCCGCCGGCTGGGCCAGACCACGGCGCAGGCGCTGCCAGTGGGCGACGCTGCGGCCGAGATGGGCTTCTTCCACCTCAGCCACTTTGCACGCCACTACCGCGAGCTGTTCGGCGAGCTGCCGTCCGACACCCTGCGTGCGGATGGCCGGCCCACCGTGGCCTGGTCAGACCACCGCGTGCTCAGAAGGTCTTGACCAGCCCGACCACCAGGCGCGTCTTGCCGGCGGGACCGGTCTTGGCGGTCTCTGCGCCGCTGATGCGACCGGAGACCATCAGGCCTTCGCCCAGGTCATAGACCAGGCCCAGGTGGGCGTCTTTGGCGCTGTCCATGTTGTGGCGGTTGCGAAAGGCGATGCCGGCTTCCAGGGTCAGCTTCTCGCTCAGCGGCTGCGCCAGCGACAGCGCCAGGCGGGCTGTCTTGTTGCCATTTCCGAAGCCGTGGCCGTATTGCGCCGAGAAGATGCCGTGGCCCAGGCGCACGTACCACTCGTTGGCGTTCCAGCTGTTGTCCTTGGGGTACACGAAGCGGATGGCGCCGACGTCGTAGCGCCAGCCCTGGCCGAACTCGCCGCGGTAGCCGCCGTACAGGTCGATCTCCAGGTCGGCCTGGCCCTGCGCGCCGAACTTTCCGGTGGAGTTCCAGTTGCCGACGTAGAGGCCGTTGCCGAACGCATAGTCCAGTCCGCCCTGCAGGGCCGGGCGGGCGTTCTTCGGCGCGCGAACGTCCTGGTCCAGGCCGTTGTACTTGTAGAGCGAGGTCAGTCCGACGTTGTAGGAAAGTCCCTCCGCGACGGCGGGAGCGGTGATGGACGCCAGTGCGATGGTGGCGGCGAGGGGGCGGAGGAATCTGTTCATGGTGTCTCTCTCGTTCGATGGGTGGGGAGGCCTGTGCCGGTCATGTCCGGCCGGCACGAGGTGGCGTGAATCCTAGGGAGCCCACCGGTGGGGCGGTTAGCCCAAAACGGCAGCAGTTCCTGCGCCGCATCTGTTGCCGATTTGGGCTCCGGCTTTGGCGGGCCGGCCGCTACGCTGGGCGCAACAGGAGGCATGCCATCAATGGACTGGTTCAGACGTGATCGCGCAGCAGGACAACGGGCTTCGGCGCCGGATGCCGGCAGTGAACGCCAGGCGCAGGAGGCCGACGCCATACTGCGTGGCGCGCTGCAGGTGCCCGCACAGCTGGAGCAGGCGGCGCAGCGCTGTCTGCACAGCATGCACATCGCGATCCTCGAGGTGAGCAGCCGCGCGGGCGCGTTCGACCAGACCCTGGGTGGATCGCTCGAGCGCATGCGCGGCAGCAAGGCGCTGGTGGACGATGTGCAGCGCACCCTGGTGGACGAGACACATGGCGTGGCCGGGCGTCTGCAGCGTGGCAGCGCCGAGGCCTCGCAGGCGCTCAAGACCACGGACCGGGCGGTGCAGGAGGTGCTGGATGCGATCAGCCGCATTGCCCGCGAGATCAACCTGCTGGCCCTCAACGCGGCCATCGAGGCGGCGCGCGCGGGCGATGCCGGCCGCGGCTTCGCCGTGGTGGCCAACGAGATCCGCCGCCTGGCGGTGGACGCGCTCGCCTGCGCCCGGCAGGCCACCGAGAAGATGGACCTGAGCACCGTGCAGCAGAGCTTTCACAAGGTGAGCGCCGACAGCGAGACCCAGCTGGCCCAGCTGTCCGGCCGCATCGGCGACAGCCTGGCGACCATGAATGGCCTGCTGGACGGCATTGCTTCCGACTTCGACGAGTTGCGCTCGGCCAACCGGGTGATCGCCGAGACGGTGCCCGAACTCGCGCGTCGGGCCCACACCGCGCAGCAGCGCGTGGCCGACTCGACCGCGTTTCTGGGCGAGCTGCAGGCGCCGCTGCGGCAGGACCAGGCGGGCCGGCCATCGGCGCTGGCGGAGGTGTTGCGGCGCCACCACCTGCCGCTGCGGGACGACGACGACCTGCTCGAAGCGGTGCTGCGCCGGGGCCAGCTGCGGGTGGCGGTCGACCCGTCCTTCGTGGGCCTGTCGTTCCGCCTGAAACCGGGGGCGCCCCTGCAGGGCATGGACATCGCCTACGCCACCGCCTTCGCTCAGTCGCTGGGAGTGGGCATCGAATTCGTCGAACAGAACTGGGACCAGTGCCTGGGCCTGCCGCACCACGGGCGCAGCTTCGACGAAGCACCGGTCGACGTGGTGTGGAGCGCCCTGCCGCCGATGGAGGAGGTCAGGGGCCTGGCGTACTCGCGGCCCTACACGCAGCACCCCATGGTGCTGGCCCGCCGCCGGGGCGACGCGCGCGTGTCCGGTCTGGCGGACCTGGGGGGCAAGGTCCTCGGCTGCGGTTACGACTTGGGCGCCATGCAGGCGCTGGAGGCCGCGGGGGTGCGCTGGGAAGCCAACCGCCACCAGCCTGGTGGTCGGATCACGCTGGGCAACCTTGTCTCGTACCCGGACCCGAAGCTGATCTACGACGCGCTGGTGCAGGGCAAGGTGGACGCTTTCTTCGCCGAGCGGCCCATCTTCCACTGGGCCGCGACCCACCCGGGCAGCCCGTGGTCACCGCGCATCGAGGTGGTTCCCAACGGACTGATCCAAGACGCGCTGGTGTACGTCGCCGGGGTCAAGGACGCGCCAGGCAGCGCCACCCTGCTGGCCCGCATCAACGGGTTCATCGAGCAGTTCGAGGCGACCGAGACCCGCGCGGCGATCGAGCGCCTCTGGCAAGGCGCGGGCGTTCAGTAGCGCAGGCGCCCGCCAAAGGTGACGATGCCGATGTCCAGGAAATCGAGGCCGACGTGGTCGGTCTTCGAGAAGCTGGCCTTGAGGCCGCCGAGGTCGAACGGACCGCGCTGCTCCAGCGCGTCGCGAAGGCCCGCGGCGGTCACCGGGCGGGGCGTCTGCCGCAACGCCTCCACCAGCAGGCGCGCGGCCAGGAAACCTTCTAGCGAAAGCGTGCCGTGCCGTGCGTCCCTGGGTGCGTACTGCTTCATCTGGGCCTGGTAGTCGCGCACAGCGGGCAGGGCGCCGCCAAAGGGGTTGGGCACGACCTGGGTCACCGTCATGCCGCGCGAGGCCGCTTCGCCCGCGTGGTCGAACAGCCGGCCCGACTCGTTGTACGAAGCGCCGTACACCGGGGTGAACACGCCCTTGGAACGAAGCGTCTTGAGCAGCTTCGCGGTTTCTTCCACCGGCAGCATGGACACGATGGCGTCGGCGCGCGCCTGCGCCACCTGCTCGAAGGGCTTGTCCAGCTGGCCGCTGCTGGCGGCCACCGGCGCGCGCGCGATCACCTCGATGGCGGGCTCTCTGGCGGCCGACTGTTCGAAGTACTTCACCTCGCCCAGGGTGGCGGGGTCGTCCCAGTGGACCAGGGCCACCTTGCGCAGACCGATGGTGCGCAGCTGCTGGGCCAGCTTCTCGTATTCGCTGTTTTCGCCCTGCGTCAGGTGGAACACGTGCGAGCGCGTCGGCGTGCGCAGCTGCACGGCCGCGGGCGAGGTGCCGATCAGGGGGATACCAAGCCGGCCGAAGACGTTGGCCTCCAGCGTGGCCGCGATGGTCTCGGGCCCGATCAGGTACAGGAAGGCCACCGGGTTCAGGCTGGTGGCGGCCTGCTCGATCTGCTTGAGGGCCTGCGCCGGGGTTGCGGCGTCGTCCAGCGAGACCAATCGCACTGTGTCGCCGCGGATGCCGCCGGTGGCGTTGACATGGTCCAGGTGGGCCTGCATGCCCGTGCGCAACTCGCTGGTGTAGTGCGCCAGCTCGCCCTTCTGCGGCGCCACCTGCACCACCACCAGTTCGGCGGCACGGGCCGTGTGCATGAGCAGGGCGGCGGCCAGCAGGCACAGGGCCCGGGCGGGTCGGGTCCACCCTCTTGCGGCGGGGCGGGAAAGCGGCGAAATGTGTCTGTCGTGGCGCACCGTGGTTCTCCAGTCTGCTGGTGGGTCGGCGCATGCTAGGGGCCGGCCGGCGGGGCCGAGTAGCCCGAATCGGCAAGGGCCGGCGGGCGACAGACCCGCACCGCATCGGTGCGTGAAAAGGTGCCGATCCGGGCTAACCGCCGCGACGGGGGCGCGCCTAGAGTCGCGACAGTTGCGGGGGTTCCGCGACACCCTGTGCCGACGCGGGGCTTTGTGATCGGCAGCACACAGACAGTGACAACAACATGGCAGACAACCACTCGTCCGCGCAGGAAACGCCTGCGTACCCTCCCCACGGCGGGCCACACGAGCTCCGCAAGAACTCGCTGGGCCTCATCTCGGTGACCTTCATGGTCATCTCGGCCGCGGCACCGCTCACCGGTGTGGCCGGGGCGGTGCCCATCGCCTTCCTGCTGGGCAACGGCACGGGTGTGCCCGCGACCTTCCTGTTCATGACCCTGATCATGCTGGCCTTCTCGGTCGGCTATGTGGCGATGTCGCGCCATGTGCGCAACGCCGGCGCCTTCTACGCCTACGCGGCGCGCGGGCTGGGCGGGCGCTGGGGCGGGGCCACGGCCATGATGGCCATGGTGGCCTACAACGCGCTGCAGTTCGGGCTCATCGGCCTGCTGGGCGGTGTGTCGGCGGGCGTGTTCTCCGAGTTCGGCCTGCAGATGCCCTGGTGGGTCTACAGCCTGGTGGCGGTGGTGCTGGTGGGCATCCTGGGCTACCGCCAGGTCGACCTCTCGGCCAAGGTGCTGGTGCTGCTGGTGCTGCTGGAGTACCTGATCGTGCTGCTGGTGGACTTCGCCATCCTCGGCACGGGCGGCGCCAGCGGCCTGTCGATGAACATCTTCGACATGTCGGCCATCACCTCGGGCTCGTTCACCGTGGCGGTGCTGTTCTGCCTGGGCTCGTTCATGGGCTTCGAGGCCACCACCATCTATGCCGAGGAAGCGCGCGACCCGGACGTGACCATCCCGCGCGCCACCTACCTGTCGGTGCTGCTGATCGGCCTGTTCTTCGTGTTCACCACCTGGCTGATGATCGCCGGCGTCGGCACCGCCGAACTGATCCCCACGCTCCAGGGTCTGAAAGACCCGACCACCTTCTTCTTCGAGCTGGCCGGTCGTTACGTCGGAGGACCGGTGCCGACGATCGCGGGTCTGCTGCTGGTGTCCAGCCTGTTCGCAGCGCTCTCGGCCTTCCACAACTACATCGCGCGCTACAGCTACGTCGCCGGCCGCGAGGGCCTGCTGCCCGCGGCCTTCGGTCGCACCCACTCGACCCACCAGAGCCCGCACGTTGGTTCGGTGGCCCAGACCATCGGCGCGCTGCTCGTGCTGGCGGTGTTCGCGGGCCTGGGGCTCGATCCGGTGCTCAACATGTTCACCTGGATCTCGCAGGTCGGCGTGCTGGGTGTGCTGGGCATGATGTCGGTCACGTCTCTGGCGGTGGTGTGTTTCTTCCGCCGCCATGGAGAGGCTTCGTTGCTCACCGCCTGGGTCATGCCGGTGATGTCGGGCCTGGTGATGGCCGCGCTCTTCGTCTACATCTTCTTCAACTTCGGCGACCTCACCGGCACGCAGGGCGGCAGCCTGGGCATCGTGCTGCCCTCGCTGATCCCGGTGGCCGCCCTGGTGGGCTGGCTGCTGGCCAGCCGCCTCAAGGCCGCCAATCCGAAGGCCTACGCGAGCATGGGTGCCAGCCGCGCCTGAGCCCGAAGCCACGCGGAGGATTCTCCGCATCCAAGGTTTACAGGGGGAGCGATCCCCCTGTTTTTTTGCCTTCTAGCGACCTGGGCCACCCGCCTCATCTCAACAGACGATGGTGGTTTCGTTCCGCTCTTCCTACATTGGATTGCCTAGCACGACATCGTGACAAACGCATTGACCGATGTCATGGCGACCTCGATTCAACCCACCTGAAGAAGACCATGAGACAAGACAGCGCGGACAGATTCCTCACCATTGCCGTGGCCGACACCAACGGCCTGCTGCGGGGCCAGAAAGTGGCTGCCAGCGAACTGCCCGGCATCCTCGCCAGCGGCATGGGCATGTCGCCCGCCCAGCTGGCCCTCGACCCCACCGATGTGTTCCTGAGCATGCCTGGCGTCACCGACGGCACGGGCGACTTCCACGACAGCGCGCTGACGGTGGACACCGCCAGCCGCCGTTCGATTCCCTGGGAGGTTCCGTCCGACCAGGGGCTGTACCTGGCCGAGTTTTCGGGCGACGCGCAGGCCTTCTGCCCGCGCAGCGTGCTGCGCCGCGTGCTCGACCGCGCCGCGGCCATGGACTGCTTTCCCAAGCTGGGCTATGAGCTGGAGTTCACGCTGTTCAACGAGACCGCCGAGACCCTGCAGGCCAAGCAGTACGACCAGCTGCGCACTGCCACCGCACACGCCAGCCACGACCTGCTGGTCTACCAGGCCGCGCAGTCGGAGTTCTACAACGGCGTGGCCGACTTCTGCGAGCCACTGGGCATCCAGCTGGCCAAGATGCACGAGGAGATCGGCGGCGGCTTCATGGAGGCTTGTATCGCCGCCAACACGGCCATGGCCGCGGCCGACCAGGCGGTGCTGCTGAAGAACTTCCTGCGTGTGTTCGCCATGCGCCGCGGCCAGACCATTTCCTTCATGCCGCGCTGGTCCGAAGAGGCCGACAGCCAGTCCAGCCACATTCATATCTCGCTGCTGGACGGCAAGGGCAAGCCATGGTTCTGGGACGCGGAGGCCGAGCACCAGATGTCCCGGCGCTTCCGCCATTTCATTGCCGGTGTGCAGCGCTACCTGCCTGACTTCATGCTGGTCTTCGCGCCCACCGTGAACAGCTGGCGCCGGTTCGCCGAAGGCACCTTCGCGCCGCCGGCCTTCACTTGGGGCATCGAGAACCGCACCACCTGCCTGCGCGTGGTGGGGCACAGCCCGTCGTCGATCCGGGTGGAGAACCGCCTGCCGTGCGCCGACGCCAACCACTACCTGACCGCGGCAGCCAGCATCGCCGCGGGCCTGGCGGGCATCGAGCAACAGCTCGAACCCAGCGCCGCCACGGTGGGCAACGGCTACCTGCCCGACGCGCGCCACGGCCCGCCGCTGCAGCCCAACATGCTGGCCGCGGTGGAGGCCCTGCGCCAGTCGGCCTGCGCCAGGGACTGGCTGGGCGAACGCTTCGTCGAGACCTTCAGCGCCACCCGCGAGGCGCAGGCCCGCTCGTTCGCCGGCAAGTCGCTGATCGACGAGCGCCGCCGCTTCTTTGAACTGGGTTGAGGCTCACCATGCTGATCGGCATCCTCGAATGCGGCCAGACCGCCCCCGACTGGATCGAAGAACACGGCGAGATGGCCGCACCGTTCCCGCCCTTCCTGCACGGCGCCGACGCCGCGCTGGACTTCCGGGTCTACAAGGCGCACCGCGATCAACTGCCCGCGCGGGCGGACGAGTGCGATGCCTGGCTGGTCACCGGCAGCCCTGCCAGCGTGCACGAGCGCCTGCCCTGGCAACCCGCGCTGGCTCAGTTTCTTGTCGGTGCGGCGCAGCAGCGGCCGGTGGTCGGCATCTGCTTTGGTCACCAGCTGCTGCACGACACGCTGGGTGGCGAGGTGCAGCGCTCTGG
>CAMLQP010000073.1 GCA_946482115.1 uncultured Comamonadaceae bacterium | reverse complement strand
TTCGCCGACAACGGCATCAAGTTCTTCAACGCCCAGGGCGCCAAGCTGCCCGACGAGTGGGAGCTGGCCGTGGAGGCGGCGCTGCAGGAGCCGCCCGTGTGGGTGGATTCCGCCGCCCTCGGCAAGGCACGCCGGCTCGATGACGCCGCCGGCCGCTACATCGAGTTCTGCAAGAGCACCTTCGACAAGGACCTGAGCCTCAAGGGCGTCAAGGTCGTGATCGACGCCGCCCATGGCGCGGCCTACCAGATCGCGCCCAAGGTGTTCCACGAGCTGGGCGCCGAGGTGGTGGCCATCGGCGTGTCGCCCGACGGGCTCAACATCAACCAGGGCGTGGGCGCCACCCACCCGCAGGCGCTGGTGGATGCGGTCAAGGCACACCGCGCCGACATCGGCTTCGCCCTGGACGGCGATGCCGACCGGCTGCAGGTGGTCGATGCCGCAGGCCGCCTCTACAACGGCGACGAGCTGATCTACCTGCTGGCCGACGAGCGCCTGGGCCGCGACGAGGTGGTGCCGGGCGTGGTGGGCACGCTGATGACCAACATGGCGGTGGAGCTGGCGCTCAAGGCCAAGGGCGTGCCGCTGGTGCGCGCCAAGGTGGGTGACCGATACGTGCTGGAAGAGCTGCTGCAGCGCGGCTGGCTGCTGGGCGGTGAGGGATCGGGCCATCTGCTGGTGCTGGACCGCCAGACCACCGGTGACGGCCTGGTGTCGGCGCTGCAGGTGCTGCAGGCCTGCGTGCGCAGCGGCCGTGGGCTGGCGGATCTGCTGGGCGGGCTGCAGCTGTTCCCGCAGACGCTGATCAACGTGCGCATCGCGCCCGGCACCGACTGGAAGAACCACGCCGGCCTGCAGGCCGAGCAGCGCGCGGTGGAGGCCGAACTGGCCGGCCAGGGCCGGGTGCTGATCCGGGCCAGCGGCACCGAGCCGCTGCTGCGCGTGATGGTGGAGGCTCGCGACGCGGCGCTGGCCAAGCGTTGCGCCGAGCGTCTGGCGACCACCCTCGCATGATCACCGTCCGTCTGGCCGACTACGCCGCCCCGGCCGATGCGGCGGCGCTGGTGATGCTGCTGGATGCCTACGCCAGCGACCCGGCCGGCGGCGGCCACCCGCTGAGCGACCACGCCAAGGCCCACCTCGCCGCCGAGCTGGCGCGGCGCCCGCAGGCCTTCAGCGTCCTGGCTTTCGACGGCGACGCCCCCGTGGGGCTGGTCAACTGCATCGAAGGGTTCTCCACCTTCGCCTGCCGGCCTTTGGTCAATGTCCACGACGTGGCCGTGCTGGCCTCGCACCGGGGCCGGCGCATCGCCGAACGCATGCTCGAACAGGCCGAGGCCGTGGCGCGCCAGCGCGGTGCGGTCAAGCTCACGCTGGAAGTGCTCTCGGGCAACATGCCCGCGCTGCGTCTGTACCAGCGGCTGGGCTTCGCGGGCTACCAGCTTGACCCGGCCATGGGCGAGGCGCGCTTTCTCCAGAAATGGCTGGACTGAAACGGCCGTAGACGGCCATACTGCCGCGCATCACGACGACAGCGGGGGGACATGTCCATGCAAAGGATGGTAATTCGCGGCCTGCTGGCTGGCGGCTGTGCCTGGGCACTGGCCACGGCCCTGGCGCAGCCCGCTCCGGCGCCTCTCAGGCCGCGGCTCGAGGTGCCCTCGGTGGCGCCGGGGCCGCAATCCTTTGTGCCGGCCGGGGCCGAGGTGTTGCAGCGGGTGCGCCTGCCGGTGTCGGCCAGCCAGCCCGACACGTCGGCCGATGTCTGGCTGCTGCGGCACGGTGAGCGCCATGCGCTGCTGATGGGCGCGCGCACCGGCCAGGGCCAGTTCGAGGCCTGGGAATGGGCCACCTTCATGAATTGCCTGCAGTGCCGCGACGACCCCACGTCCAGCTGGAGCGTGCGCCTGAACACGCGCGGCGCGGTGCTCACGGTGCACGGCAGCACGGCCTCGGTGGCCGAACTCACCAGCCACGAGGCCATCTGGCGCCTGCGCGGCCTGCTGCCCAGCGACGCGCGCCACCCGGGCTTCGAGCTCATCGGTCTGGACGTGCGCACCGAGGCCCGCGCGCAGGGCACCGGGTCGCGCGAAAGTCACAACCTCATCACCGGCGCCTATGAACTGGTGGAAGGCAGCGTGGACAAGGAAGGGCGTTTTCGCCCCATGAAGACCACGAGGCGCCAGGACGGCGCGGGCCCCAAGCCCCTGGCTTCCTCCATGCTGCCGGCTTTCTGAACGCTGCGTGAGCGCTGCGCGGCCAGGCGGCGCGCGTCACCGAAATTTCACGTGATTGCCATGGAGGGGTCACGCGCGGTTTCCAGAATGTCTGGCAAGACAACCTGGAGCCGCCATGAAAGAACTGCCGACGCCCACCCTGGACCTCTCGCCCATCCGGCTGCCACGGGGGTCTCTTCATTCGCAAGGGGCAGCCATCGCGGCAGCAGCGCGTGTTCCGGCCGGTCTCGATGTGGGCTGGGCTCGCCACCTGGATGAGGTCAGGGAAGCGCAGCGGCTGAGGCACGAGGTCTTTGCCGGCGAGATGGGCGCGCGCCTGCCCAACACCCTGGCAGGCCACGATGTCGACCTGTTTGACGACTACTGCGAGCACCTGCTGGTGCGCCAGGCCGACACCGGGCAGGTCATCGGCACCTACCGTGTACTGACACCGGCCCAGGCCAAACGTGCCGGCAGCACCTACAGCGACACCGAATTCGACCTGACCCGCCTGCGCGGCCTGCGCGAGCGCATGGTGGAGCTGGGCCGCAGCTGCGTGCACCGCGACCACCGCCACGGCGGTGTCATCATGGCGCTGTGGGGCGCGCTGGCCGAGTTCATGGTGCGCAACCGGCTGGACGTCATGATCGGCTGCGCCAGCATCCCGATGCAGCACGAAGGCCCGCATGGCGTGGTGGGCGGCGGCCACGCGGCGGCCAGCATCTGGCGCCAGGTGCGCGAGACCCACCTGGCCTCGATCGAATACCACGTGCGGCCGCGCCTGCCGCTGCCGGTCGATCGGCTCGACGACAGCCTGCCGGTGGAGCCGCCCGCGCTGATCAAGGGCTACCTGCGGCTGGGCGCCAAGGTGCTGGGCGCGCCTGCCTGGGACCCGGACTTCAACGCGGCCGACCTGCCGATGATGATGCGCATCCAGGATCTGCCGGCGCGCTACCGCAAGCACTTCCTGGGCAACTGATGCGCGCGCCGCTCGAAGCATTCAAGGCCTGGAGCGGCACGCCGCCGGTTCCGGACGAGGACGATCCGCCCGCGCGCGAGGACCGGCCCCGCCACCGCGCGGTTTTCATATCAGACCTGCATCTGGGCACGCCCGGCTGTCAGGCCGAAGCGCTGCTGGCCTTCCTCAAGGCGAACCCCAGCGAGCACCTCTATCTGGTCGGCGACATCATCGACGGCTGGCAGCTGCGTCGCCGCTGGTACTGGCCGCAGAGTCACAACGACGTGGTGCAGAAGCTGCTCAAGCGCGCCCGCAAGGGCTGCCGCGTGGTGTTTGTGCCCGGCAACCACGACGAGTTCGCGCGCCACTTCACCGGCCACCACTTCGGCGGCGTCGAGGTGGTGCCAGAGGCGGTGCACACCACGGCGGACGGGCGGCGGCTGTGGGTGGTGCACGGCGACCACTTCGATGGCGTGATCCAGTGCGCCAGGTGGCTGGCCTATCTGGGCGACAACCTCTACGAGTTCACGCTGCGCATGAACCGCCACCTGAACTCGCTGCGCGCGCGCCTGGGGCTGCCGTACTGGTCGCTCTCGCAGTACCTCAAGCACAAGGTCAAGACCGCGCTCAACTACGTGACACAGTTCGAGGCCGCCGTCGCCGCCGAGGCGCGCCGGCGCGGGCACGACGGCGTGGTCTGCGGCCACATCCACCGGCCCGAGATGCGCACCATCGCCGGCACGCTCTACTGCAACGACGGCGACTGGGTGGAGAGCCTCTCTGCCCTGGTGGAACACGCCGACGGCCGGCTGGAGCTGGTGCACTGGGTGCCACCCTGGCAGCGCGAGCCACAACCCGCGCGCGACACCGCAGTGGCGGCCGCGTGAGCCGGAGCCTGAACGCATGAAGATCGTCCTGGTCACCGACGCCTGGCTGCCGCAGGTCAACGGCGTCGTCACCACGCTGGTGGAGCTGGTGCGCGAGTTGCAGCACGCCGGTCATGTGGTGGAGGTGGTGCACCCCGGCCTGTTCCGCACCCGGTCCTGTCCGGGCTACCCCGGCATCGACCTTGCGCTGTGGCCGGGCCGCGCGCTGCGTGAGCGGCTGGACAGGGCCCGGGCCGACGCCATCCACCTGGCCACCGAGGGCCCGCTGGGCTGGGCCGCGCGCCGGCACTGCCTGCGCCGGGGCTGGGCCTTCACCACCGCCTTCCACACCAAGTTTCCCGAGATCCTGAACGCCGCGCTGCGTGTGCCGCTGAGCTGGGGCTATGCGCTGATGCGCCGCTTCCACGCGCCCTCGGCCGGCGTGATGGTGCCGACCGAGGGTGTGCTGCAGATGCTGCGCGGGCGCGGTTTCGACAGGCTGCGGCCCTGGACACACGGGGTGGACACCCAGCTGTTCGCCTTCGCGCCGCAGGCCGCGCCCTACGAGCCGCTGGGCCCGCTCGCGCACCCGGTCAGCCTCTACGTCGGCCGGGTGTCGTACGAGAAGTCGGTGGAGGACTTCCTGGCCCTGGACGTGCCGGGCAGCAAGGTGGTCTGCGGCGTCGGGCCGCTGCTGGACGAGCTGCGCCAGCGCCACCCCAATGTCCACTGGCTGGGTCTGCTGACGCGGCGCGAGCTGGCGCGCGTGTACGCGGCAGCCGACGTGTTCGTGCACCCCAGCCGGCACGAGACTTTCGGCCTCGTGCTGCTGGAGGCCATGGCGGCCGGCACGCCGGTGGCCGCCCGGCCGGTGGATGGCCCGCTGGAAGTGCTGGGCGACAGTGGCGCCGGGGCGCTGCACGACGACCTGGCGCGGGCCTGGGAGCGGGCGCTGGCCGTGCCGCGCCAGCGCGCCCGCCAGCGGGCCGAGGCCTTCGGCTGGGACGCCGCCGCGCGCCGCTTTGTCGAGCACCTGGTGCCGCTGCGCTCCGTGACAGCGGCAAGACTGTCACGAAACGGTCACGTTCGCTTCGAATAATCGTCCAGCGATGGACACCCCTGCCGCCCATCTGGGCTTTCTAGACCGCGACCACAGCATCCTGGCTTTCAACGAGCGCGTGCTGGACTGGGCGCGCCGGCCCGAGGTGCCGCTGCTGGAACGCCTGCGCTACCTCTGCATCGTCTCGTCCAATCTCGATGAGTTCTTCGAGGTACGCGCCGCGCCCCACCTGAGCGCCCACCGCAACCGCGACCAGCGCGGGCTCTACACGGCACAGTCCTATGAGCGGCTGTCGCAGCAGGTGCACGACCTGGTCGGCCGGCAATACGCGATCTACAACGACGAGCTGCTGCCGCTGCTGGAAAAGCGTGGCGTCAAGATCGTCTCGCATGGCGAGCGCAACCCGCGCCAGCGGCGCTGGGTCAGGGATTTTTTCGTGCGGGAGGTGCAGCCGCTGCTGGTGCCGGTGGGGCTGGATCCCTCCCACCCCTTTCCGCAGGTGGCCAACAAGTCGCTCAATTTCATCGTCCGCCTGAGCGGCAAGGACGCCTTCGGCCGCGAGAACGAAGTTGCCATCGTCAAGGTGCCGCGCAGCCTGCCGCGCTTTTTCCGCATGCCGCCGGTCAAGGGCTCCCGGCAGATCCACTTCGTCTCCATCTCCAGCGTGGTGCGCTCGCACCTGACCGATCTGTTCCCGGGCCGCCAGGTGACCGAATTCGCACAATTCCGCGTCACCCGGCATTCCGATCTGGCGGTCGACGAGGAAGAGGTCAAGAACCTGCGCACCGCGCTGCGCAAGGGGCTGCAGCACCGGCATTTCGGGCAGGCGCTGCGGCTGGAGGTCTCGGCCGGCTGCTCCGCCTTTCTGTCGGATTTCCTGCTCGGCCAGTTCGAGCTGCCCGCGCAGGCGCTCTACCGCGTGCCCGGCCCCGTCAACCTGGTGCGGCTCAACCAACTGATCGATCTGGTGGATGCACCCGCGCTGCGTTTCGAGCGCTACACGCCCGGCTGGCCGGCGCAGCTGACGCCGGGGCAGTCCTTCTTCGAGCGGCTGCGGCAGGGCGACGTGCTGATCCACCACCCCTACGAAAGCTTCGACGCCGTGCTGGCCTTCCTGCGCGAGGCGGTCGAAGACCCCGACGTGCTGGCCATCAAGCAGACCATCTACCGCACCGGCAGCCGCTCCGAGCTGATGGAGCTGCTGCGCGAGGCAGTGCGCCGCGGCAAGGAAGTCACCGCCGTGGTTGAGCTCAAGGCCCGCTTCGACGAGGAGGCCAACATCGACTACGCCGAGCGGCTCGAATCCGTGGGCGCGCAGGTGGTCTACGGCGTGGTCGGCCTCAAGACCCACGCCAAGATGCTGCTGGTGACGCGGCGCGAGCACGAGGGCGGCCGTGCCCGCATCCGCCGCTACGCCCACCTGTCCACCGGCAACTACAACCCGGGCACCGCGCGGCTCTACACCGACCTGAGCCACCTGACGGCCGACGAGACGCTCACGGCCGACCTGGACCAGGTCTTCCTGCACCTGGCCAGCCAGAACCGGCTGCCGCGGCTCAACCGCGCGCTGATCGCGCCGTTCCACCTGCACCGCATGCTGCTGGAGAAGATCGCGGCCGCCGCAGCCGCCGCCCAGAAGGGCGCGCCCACGCGCATCGTGGCCAAGATGAACGCCCTGACCGACGAGCCGCTGGCCCGGGCGCTGGCCCACGCCTCGCAGCAGGGCGTCTCCATCGACCTGATCGTGCGCGGGGCCTGCATACTGCCGGCACAGACGCCCGGCGTCACCGACAACGTGCGCGTGCGCTCCATCATCGGGCGCTTCCTGGAGCACTCGCGGGTGTTCTATTTCCGGGCCGGCGAGACCGAGGAGCTCTGGCTGTCCAGCGCCGACTGGATGAACCGCAACATGCTGCGCCGGGTGGAACTGGCCTGGCCCGTGACCGACCCGGTGCTGCGCCAGCGCATCATCGACGAATGCCTGACCGCCAGCCTGCACGACGGCCGCGACGCCTGGCTGCTGGGCGCCGACGGCGCCTACCAGCGCAGCGACGGGCGCGGACACTCGGCCCAGCGGGCGCTGATGCAGCGCTACGGTGGCAAATGATGAAGGGGGCGAGCCCATGGACCTGATCCTGTGGCGCCACGCGGAGGCCGAGGAGCAGGCCGAGATTGGCGGCGACCTGGCCCGGCGCCTCACCCCCAAGGGTGAGAAGCAGGCCGCCCGCATGGCGGCCTGGCTGGACCGGCAGCTGCCCGAGGGCGCCCGCATCTTCGTCAGCCCGGCGGTGCGCACCGAACAGACCGTGCTGCCGCTGGGCCGCAAATACCGGGTGCGCGACGAACTCGCGCCCGAGTCCGACGCCGACGCACTGCTGGGCCTGGTGCACTGGCCCGACGCCCGGGGCACCACGGTGGTGGTGGGGCACCAGCCCACGCTGGGCCGCGTCATCGCGCGGCTGCTCGGGCTGTCCGAGCCCGAGTGCGCGGTGCGCAAGGGAGCGGCCTGGTGGCTGCGCCAGCGCGTGCGCGAGGGGCAGGCACAGACCGTGCTGGTCACGGTGCAGTCTCCCGATCTGCTCTGAAGGGCCGGCCTGCTGTGAATTAAGGGGTATCCGTCGGGTCGTGAGGCTATCGAGTCCGTAAAATCGATTGCCTATGTCCTTTCCCCTGGTCACCCTCGTCGCCTTGCCGTTCCTGGGCAGCCTGATCGCAGCGCTGCTGCCCGCCAACGCGCGCAACACCGAATCCACCCTGGCGGGTGTGATCGCGCTGTTCTGCGCGGTGCAGGTGGCGATGTACTTCCCCGAGGTGGCAGCGGGTGGCGTGGTGCGGCAGGAAATCCCGTGGCTGCCGTCGCTGGGCGTGAACCTGGTGCTGCGCCTGGACGGCTTCTCGTGGATGTTCGCGATGCTGGTGCTGGGCATCGGGGCGCTGGTGGTGCTGTATGCGCGCTATTACATGTCGCCGGCCGATCCGGTGCCGCGCTTCTTTGCCTTCCTGCTGTCCTTCATGGGTGCCATGACGGGCGTGGTGCTGTCGGGCAACCTGGTGCAGCTGGTGGTGTTCTGGGAGCTCACCAGCGTGTTCTCCTTCCTGCTGATCGGCTACTGGCACCACCGCAAGGACGCGCGGCGCGGCGCGCGCATGGCGCTCACCGTGACGGGCGCCGGGGGCCTCGCCATGCTGGCGGGCATGCTGGTGCTGGGCCACATCGTGGGCAGCTACGACCTCGACCGGGTGCTGGCTGCCGGCACGCTGATACAGGCGCACCCGCTGTACCCCACTGCGCTGGTACTGATCCTGCTGGGCGCACTGACCAAAAGCGCGCAGTTCCCGTTCCACTTCTGGCTGCCGCACGCCATGGCCGCGCCCACGCCAGTGTCTGCCTACCTGCACTCGGCCACCATGGTCAAGGCCGGCGTGTTCCTGCTGGCGCGGCTGTGGCCGGCGCTGGCCGGCAGCGACCAGTGGTTCTGGATCGTTTCGGGCACTGGCCTGGCCACGCTGCTGGTCTGCGGCTTCATCGCCATCTTCCAGCACGACCTCAAGGGCCTGCTGGCCTATTCCACGCTGTCGCACCTGGGGCTGATCACCACGCTGCTGGGCCTCAACAGCCCGCTGGCCGCCGTGGCGGCGGTGTTCCACATCATCAACCACGCCACCTTCAAGGCCTCGCTGTTCATGGCGGTGGGCATCATCGACCACGAGACTGGCACGCGCGACATCCGGCGGCTTTCGGGCCTTCGAAAGTACATGCCGATCACCGCCACGCTGGCCATGGTGGCCAGCGCGGCCATGGCGGGGGTGCCGCTGCTCAACGGCTTCATCTCCAAGGAGATGTTCTTCTCCGAGGCGGTGTTCGTCACGGCCGCGCCCTGGTTCGAGCGGCTGCTG
Source organism: uncultured Comamonadaceae bacterium (assembly GCA_946482115.1). The sequence goes on along the minus strand of CAMLQP010000073.1, from coordinate 2,483 downwards.
CCGGTGGCGGCCGTGGTGGCCGGCATGTTCAGCGTGGCCTATTCGCTGCGCTTCACGGTGGACGTGTTCTTCGGCCCCGACGAATGCAACGGCCTGCCGCGCGTGCCACACGAGCCGCCGCACTGGATGCGGGTGCCGGTGGAGCTGCTGGTGCTGGCCTGCCTGGTGGTGGGCGTGCTGCCGCACTGGTCCATCCAGGCCATCCTGTCCACCGCCGCCGCGCCGGTGGTGGGCGGCCAGCTGCCCGAGTTCAGCCTCGCGGTCTGGCACGGCTTCAACACGCCCCTGGTGATGAGCCTGATCGCGCTGGCCGGCGGCATCGCGCTTTACCTGCTGCTGCGCGGCGCGCAGGCCAGCGGGCGCATCGCCCGCGCGCCGCTGCTGGGTCGTGTGGATGGTCGGCGCGTGTTCGAGGGCGTGCTGGCGTTCGTCAGCGGGTTCAGCCGCCGGGTGCTGCGCATGCTGGGCGCACGCCGATTGCAGCCGCAGCTGCTGCTGCTGGTGCTGGTCACGCTGGTGGCTGCTGCCGTGCCGCTGTGGCTGGCGGCCCGGCCGCTGGCGGGTGGCGACCGCGCGCCGCTGACCTTCTCGCCCATGTTCGCGCTGCTGTGGCTGGTGGGTGTGGGTGGCGCCATCGGCGCGGCCTGGCAGGCCAAGTACCACCGGCTGACCGCGCTGGCGCTCATGAGCGTGGCGGGCCTGGCCACGGTGATCACCTTCGCCTGGTTCTCCGCGCCCGATCTGGCACTGACCCAGCTCTCGGTCGAGACCGTCACCACCGTGCTGATCCTGCTGGGCCTGCGCTGGCTGCCCAAGCGCATCGAGGAGGCCGACGAGCGGGCGCCGCTGGCCGAGCGCATCCGCGCTAAGGGCCGCCGCACGCGCGACCTGCTGGTGGCGCTGGTGGCCGGCGGTGGCATGGCGGGCCTGTCCTACGCGCTCATGACGCGCCACTTCCCGCAGAGCATTTCGCCCTTCTTCCTGGAGCGCGCGCTGCCCGAAGGCGGCGGCACCAACGTCGTCAACGTGATGCTGGTGGATTTCCGGGGCTTCGACACGCTGGGCGAGATCACCGTGCTGGGCGTGGTGGCACTGACCGTGTACGCCTTGCTGAGGCGCTTCCGGCCCGCTCCCGAGAGCGCCGAGCTGACCCCGCAGCAGCGGGCCGTGCCGGCCGACCTGGACACCGACCTCGTCAACCCGCAGCTGGCCGAGGACACCGCCATCGGCTACCTGATGGTGCCGGCCGTGCTGGTGCGCCTGGTGCTGCCCATCGCGGCGGTGATCGCGGTCTACCTGTTCATGCGCGGGCACAACGAGCCGGGCGGTGGCTTCGTGGCCGGGCTGGTGCTGTCCACCGCCTTCATCCTGCAGTACATCGTCTCGGGCACGCAGTGGGTGGAGGCCCACATGCGGCTGATGCCGCAGCGCTGGATCGCGACCGGCATGCTGCTGGCCACGGCCACCGGCCTGGGAGCGCTGGGCCTGGGCTACCCGTTCCTGACCACGCACACCGCCCACCTGCACCTGCCCCTGATCGGCGACCTGCACGTGGCCAGCGCGCTGTTCTATGACATCGGCGTGTTCGCGCTGGTGCTGGGTGCGACCATGCTGATACTGACGGCGCTGGGCCACCAGTCGGTGCGCGGCCACCGCAAGCCCGCGCGCCACAAGAACAGCAAAGGGGAGGGGGCCTGATGGAATTCGTTCTGGCCACGGCCATCGGCGTGCTGGGCGCCTGCGGTGTCTGGCTGCTGCTGCGCCCGCGCACCTACCAGGTGATCATGGGGCTGTGCCTGCTGTCCTACGGCGTCAACCTGTTCATCTTCAGCATGGGGCGGCTCGCCGTGGACAGCGAGCCCGTTCTCGCCCCCGGGGTGCCGACCGACCTGGCGCACTACGCCGACCCCATGCCGCAGGCGCTGGTGCTCACCGCCATCGTGATCGGCTTCGCCATGACGGCGCTGTTCCTGGTGGTGCTGCTGGCCCAGCGGGGCTTCACCGGCAACGACCACGTGGACGGGCAGGGGGACGCGGAATGATCATGGCCTGGGTCCAGGACAACCTGATGCCGCACCTGCTGGCGGCGCCGGTGCTGTTGCCGCTGGTCACCGCCTGCGCCATGCTGCTGTGGGGCGAGCGTCGCCGCAACCTCAAGGCCACGCTGGGGCTGCTGGCCGCGCTGGTCAACGTGGTGGTGGCGGTGCTGCTGGTCCTCTGGGCCAAGGACGACGCGCTGGCCGGCGCCTTCAGCGTGTACCTGGTGGGCAACTGGGAGGCGCCGTTCGGCATCGTGCTGGTGCTGGACCGGCTCTCGGCGCTGATGCTGCTGGTGGCGGCCGTGGTGGCGCTGGCGGCGCTGCTGTTCTCGGTGGCGCGCTGGCACAAGGCCGGCGCGCATTTCCACCCGCTGTTCCAGATCCAGCTGATGGGCATCAACGGTGCCTTCCTCACCGGCGACCTGTTCAACCTGTTCGTGTTCT
>CAMLQP010000072.1 GCA_946482115.1 uncultured Comamonadaceae bacterium | reverse complement strand
CGCAGCTCAACCGCTCGGTGGAGCAGCGCACCGACAAGCGCCCCATGATGTCCGATCTGCGCGAATCGGGCGCCATCGAGCAGGATGCGGACATCATCATGTTCATCTACCGCGACGAGTACTACACCAAGGACGCCTGCAAGGAGCCCGGCGTGGCCGAGATCATCATCGGCAAGCAGCGCAACGGCCCCACCGGCACCGTCAAGCTGGCCTTCCTGAACGCGCTCACGCGTTTCGAGAGCCTGGCCGGCGGCGGCGGCGATTTCTGACCGGGGCGCCACCATGTACCTGCCGCGCCAGTTCGACAGCACCGATCCGGCCCTGGCCGCGCGCCTCGCGCGCGAGCACCCATTTGCGAGCCTGATCTCCAACGACGACGACGGGTTTCCCTTCGTCACCCACCTGCCTCTGCACCTGGTGGAGGAGGGCGCGCGCTGGACGCTGCTGGGCCACTGCGCGAAACCCAACGCGCACTGGCGCCACCTGGCGGCGCGGCCGGAGGCGCTGGTGGTGTTCCAGGGCCCGCACGCCTACCTGTCGCCCGCCGTCTACCCCGACCTGGCCCGGGTGCCGACCTGGAACTACCTGGCGCTGCACTGCCGCGTGACGGCGCGGCTGCTGGAGGGCGACGAGGCCAAGGACGCGCTGCTCAAGCAGCTGATCGCCGACCACGAACCGGCCTACGCGCAGCAGTGGCGCGACCTCGGCCCCGACTTCGCGCACCGCATGCTGGCCGGCATCGTGGCCTTCGAACTGGACGTGACCGCCTGGCAGTGCAAGCTCAAGCTCAACCAGCACCGGCCCGAATCCCACGCGGCGATGCGGGAGCGCTACGCCCGTGGCAGCGAGGACGAGCGCGCGCTGGCGGGCTGGATGGACACCCTGGGCCTGAACGGCTGAAACCGTTCAGCCGCGCGGCAGGTGCTCGCGCAGGTAGGTCAGCGCATCGGCCGCCGGCAGGGGTCGGCTGAACAGGTAGCCCTGGTAGTGGCGGCAACCGATCTCGTCGAGCAGCGCCCGCTGGGGTTCGGTTTCCACGCCTTCGGCGATGACCTCCAGGCCCAGCGCGTTGCCCAGGGCGACGATGGTGCGGGCGATGCTCAGGTCGTTGCTGTCGTCCAGCAGGTCGCGCACGAACGAGCGGTCGATCTTGAGCTGGTCGAGCGGCAGGCGCTTGAGGTAGGCCAGCGACGAATAGCCGGTGCCGAAGTCGTCGAGCGAGAAATGCACGCCCAGCTCGCGCAGCGTGCCCATCTTGGCGATGGCGTCCTCCACGTCGTGCACCATCAGGCTCTCGGTCAGTTCCAGCTTCAGCCGCTCGGGCGCGGCGCCGCTTTCGCGCAGCACGCGCCGCACCTGGGTGACGAAGCCGTCGTCGCGCAGCTGCGGCGCGCTGATGTTGACGGCCAGCGTGAAGCGGCCCAGCCGGTGCCGCAGGCCGTCGTCTGCCTCCCAGGCGGCCAGCTGGGCGCACGCGGCGCGCAGCACCCAGTCGCCCAGTTCGTGGATCAGCCCGGCCTGCTCGGCCTGGGCCACGAACTCCGCCGGGCCCACCAGGCCACGCTCCGGGTGGCGCCAGCGCAGCAGCGCCTCCATGCCGATGGGCTCCTGGCGCTCGTTCACCTGCGGCTGGTAGTGCAGCGCGAACTGCGCGCCGGCCAGCGCCTCGCGCAGCTCCGTCACCAGGCGGGCGCGCTGCTCCACGCTTTCCTGCATCTGGTGGTCGAAGAAGCGCAGCGTGTTGCGGCCTGCGGCCTTGGCCTGGTACATCGCCACGTCGGCGCGCTTGAGCAGGTCGTCGACCTTGAGCCGCTGCCCCTGGAAGGTGGCGATGCCGATGCTGGGCGTGCTGTGGCGCGGCCCGCCGACCAGGGTGTAGGGCCGGTTCAGCCGCTCCAGCACCTTGCGCGCCACCTGCTCGGCCTCGGTGGCGGCGGCATCGGGGTCGGCGCTCAGGTCCTGCAGCAGCAGCACGAACTCGTCGCCGCCCAGCCGGCAGGCGGTGTCGCTCTCGCGCACGCAGTCCAGCAGGCGCTGCGCCACCTGCACCAGCAGGCGGTCGCCCTGCTCGTGGCCCAGGGTGTCGTTCAGGTCCTTGAAGTTGTCGAGGTCGATGAACAGCAGGGCGCCGCCCAGCTGGGTGCGGGTGCTGTGCACCAGCGCCTGCTCGATGCGGTCCATCAGCAGGCGGCGGTTGGGCAGGCCGGTCAGGGGGTCGTAGTAGGCCAGGCTCTGGATCTCGGCCTCGGCGCGTTTGCGCTCCGTGATGTCCTGCATGGTGCCCAGGATGCGCACCGGCCGCCCCCGGTCGTCGAAGTCGATGCGCCCGATGGCCGAGACCCAGCGCTGCTGGCCGTCGCTGCGGCGGGTGATGGGGTACTGCAGGTCGAAACCCGGCCGCTCCGGCGTGGCGCGCTGGTAGGTTTCCAGGATGCCGGCGTGGTAGCTGGGCGGCACCTGGGCCAGCCAGTTCTCGGCGGTCTTGTCGAAGCCGGGTTCCAGGCCCCAGATGGTGTCGAGCATCGGCGAGCTGGTCCAGCGGCCCGCCGCCACGTCGTGGACGAAATGCCCCACCCGGGCCACCTGCTGGGCCTCCTGCAACTGGCGCTCGCTCTCGCGCAGCGCGGCCTCGGCCAGGGCCTGCTCGGTCCAGTCCATGATGAAGCCGTTCCAGACCACGGAGCCGTCGTCCAGGCGCTGCGGCTCGGCGTTGCCGCGCAGCCAGCGCATCTGGCCGTCCTCCAGGCGCACGCGGTAGTCCTGCACCCAGGGCGTTAGCTCGCGCACCGAGCGCAGCTTGCTCTCGCCCATGCGGGGCAGGTCGTCCGGGTGGATGCGGTTGACCACAGCCTCGTCGTTGACGGCCACGTCGGACGGCGCGATGCCGTAGATGCGGCCCAGGCCAGCGCTGACGTAGGTGAAGTGGTTGCTCTTGTCGGGCCGCATGCGGTAGCGGAACACCACGCCCGGCATGCGGTCCACGGTGTCCTTCAGATCGCGGAGCTCGCGCCGCAGCCGGCGTCGAATGACCCATCCCCACGCCGCCCAGCCACCCAGGGCCAGCAGCAACACGCCCATCAGCGGCAACAGCACTGTCATGGCGATGGACTGTGCCCGAGCGCCCGCCGCCACGCAAGACGGACAGCCCCCGGGTGTGGCGGCGGCGCACACTGGCCTACACTTGCCGCTTGCCCGTTCTGCCCAGCCACGCCCTTGACCACCCCGCCGACCCGCGACGATGACACCCCGCTGATGCGCCTGGCCCTGGCCCAGGCGCGCCAGGGCGCCGAGGCCGGCGAGGTGCCGGTGGGCGCGGTGCTGGTGCGCCGGCGGCCTGACGGCAGCGCCGAGGTGCTGGCCCAGGCCCACAACCGCCCGGTGGCCAGCCACGACCCCAGCGCCCACGCCGAGATGCAGGTGCTGCGCGAGGCGGCCCGCCGGCTGGGCAACTACCGGCTGGACGGCTGCGAACTGCACGTGACGCTGGAGCCCTGCGCCATGTGCGCGCAGGCGGCGCTGCACGCCCGCGTGGCGCGCGTGGTGTATGGCGCGCGCGAACCCAAGACCGGCGCCGCCGGTTCGGTGCTCGACCTGTTCGCGCTGCCGCAGCTCAACCACCACACGGTGGTGCAGGGCGGGGTGCTGGCCGACGACTGTGCCGAGGTGCTGCAGGCGTTTTTTGCCGCGCGCCGGCAGCAGGCCCGCCTGGCCGCCCACCCGCTGCGCGACGACGCGCTGCGCACGCCCGACGAGCGCTTCGCCGGCCTGCCCGGCTACCCCTGGGCGCCCAACCACCTGAGCGACCTGCCCGCGCTGGCCGGCCTGCGCCTGCACTACCTGGACGAAGGCCCGCCAGACCCGGACCCGGCACCGCTGACCTGGCTGTGCCTGCACGGCAGCCCGGCCTGGAGCTACGCCTACCGCGAGATGCTGCCGGTGCTGGCCGCCGCCGGTCACCGCGTGGTCGTGCCCGACCTGATCGGCTTTGGCAAAAGTGACAAACCCAAGAAGGAGGCCGCCCACACCATCGCCTGGCACCACCAGGTGCTGCGCGAGCTGATCGAGCGGCTGGACCTGGGCCGCCCGGTGCTGGTGGTGCAGGCCGGTGATCCGCTCGGGGCGCTGCTGTTCCACGAAACACCCGGGCGCTTTCTGGGCCACCTCAGCGTGGCCCCGCCCGACACCGACGGCGACGCCGCTTACGAGGCCCCGTTCCCGGACCGGGGCCACCGCGCCGCGCCGCGCGCTTTTTCCACCCTGGCGCGCGTGCCTGCGGACAGCGCCGCGCCGGCCGCCGACGCCGCCACCGCGCGCGCCGCCCTGGCCCATTTTTCTCCCTGACCCCATGGCCCATCTCTATATCTATTCCCCCAGCAGCGCGGTGCGCGACAAGGCCGCCTTCCGCCGCGGCGTCGCGCGCCTGAAGAAACTCGGTCACGAGGTCGAGCTCGATCCCTCGGTGCTGAAGCACCAGCAGCGTTTTGCCGGCAGCGACGACGAGCGCGTGGCCGCCGTGGCCCGCGCCGCCGCCAGCGGCGCCAACGCGGTGCTGACCGCGCGGGGCGGCTACGGCCTCACCCGCATCCTGCCGGCGCTGCCCTACAAGGCCATCGCCAAAAGCATAGAAAAAGGCACGCAGTGGCTGGGCCTGAGCGACTTCACCGCGCTGCAGCTGGCCCTGCTGGCCAAGACCGGCGCCGTCACCTGGGCCGGTCCGGCGGTGGGCGAGGACTTTGGCGCCCAGGTGGAAGCCGACGGCAGCCCCGATGTGATCATGGAGGCCTGCTTCGACGACTTGCTGGACGGCCAGGGTGAAGGCAGCGGCTGGCGGCTGCCGGCCGCCGACCTCAAGGCCCAGCCGTCGCTGGCCGCCTGGAAAACACCCGAGGCCACGCTCTGGGGCGGCAACCTCAGCGTGCTGTGCTCGCTGGTCGGCACGCCCTGGCTGCCCGAGGTGAAGGGCGGCATCCTGTTCCTGGAAGAGGTGGGCGAACACCCCTACCGCATCGAACGCCACCTGACGCAGCTGCTGCACGCCGGCATACTGGGCCGGCAGAAGGCGGTGCTGCTGGGCGGTTTCAACAAGTACAAGCTGGTGCCCGGTTACGACCGGGGCTTCGACATGCCCGCCGTCGCCACCTGGCTGCGTTCGCAGCTCAAGGTGCCGGTGCTTACCGGCCTGCCGTTCGGCCATGTGCCCACCAAGGTGCTGCTGCCGGTGGGCGGGCGCGTGCAGCTGATGACGCAAGAGCGCGATGCCCTGATCTACTGGGGCCATGCACACACGCACGCCGGGGCACGCCCATGAGAAACATTGATTCGCACTATATCGACGGCCGCTGGACGACCGCCAGCCGGCCCGCCGCGCTGCCGGTGTTCGACTCCAGCACCGAGGCCGAAATCGCCCGCGTGCCCGAAGGCACCCGGGCCGAGGCCGAAGCCGCCGTGTTGGCGGCCCGGGCCGCGTTCGACGCCTGGAGCGCGCTCGACGTCGAGACCCGCGCCGCCTGGCTAGAAAAGGTGGCCGCCGCCCTGAAGGCCCGCACCGACCAACTGGCCACCACCATCGCGCAGGAAGTGGGCATGCCGCTGAAGATGGCGCGCGCCGTGCAGGTGGGCACGCCGGTGTTCCACTGGAACAACTTCGCCAAGGTGGCGCGCGCCTTCGAATGGGAACAACGCGTCGGCCACTCGCTGGTGGTGCGCGAGCCGGTGGGCGTGGTCGGCTGCATCACGCCCTGGAACTTCCCGCTCAACCAGATCACGCTGAAGGTGGCGCCCGCGCTGGTGGCCGGCTGTACGGTGGTGCTCAAGCCCAGCGAGATCGCGCCGCTCAACGCCGTGATCCTGGCCGAAGCCATCCACGAGGCCGGCCTGCCGCCCGGCGTGTTCAACCTCGTCAACGGCCTGGGCCCCGAGGTGGGCGAGGTGCTGGCCGGCCACCCCGAGGTCGACATGGTCAGCTTCACCGGCTCCACCCGCGCTGGCAAACGTGTGGGCGAGCTGGCCGCGCAGACCGTCAAGCGCGTGGCGCTGGAGCTGGGCGGCAAATCCGCCAGCGTGGTGCTGGACGACGCCGACCTGGAAGCCGCCATCAAAGGCAGCGTCTCGGCCTGCCTGCTCAACAGCGGCCAGACCTGCTCGGCCCACACCCGGCTGCTGCTGCCCGAAAGCCGCTACGAGGAAGCCAAACCGCTGATCGCCGCCGCCGTCTCGCGCCTCACCATCGGTCCCAGCCTGGAGGAGGGCAGCAAGCTCGGCCCCCTGGTCAGCGCCGTGCAGCGCGACCGCGTCAAGGGCTTCATCGCCCAAGGCCTGGCCGAGGGCGCCGAAGTCATCGCCGGCACCACCGAACCGACCTTCGACAAGGGCTACTTCGTCACCCCCACCGCGCTGCGCGTCAAACCCGGCGACACCCTCGCGCGCGAGGAAATCTTCGGCCCGGTGCTGGTCGTCATCACCTACCGCGACGAGGCCGAGGCCATCCGCATCGCCAACGACTCCATCTACGGCCTGGCCGGCGGCGTCTGGAGCCGCGACACCGACCGCGCCGTACGCGTGGCCCGCCGCATCCGCACCGGCCAGGTGGACATCAACGGCGCCCCCTTCAACCCCCAGGCACCCTTCGGCGGCTACAAGCAGTCGGGCAACGGGCGCGAGAACGGGGTCTACGGGCTGGAAGAGTTCCTCGAATACAAGTCGCTTCAGTTGCCTGGATGACGGGACAGGACGCTTAAACTGGCAAATGCCTGAAAAACAACGAGGAGACACCCTGTGCGTTGGTTGATGCGACTTCTGTGGCTGGTGCTCAGCCTGGCCTTGCTGCTGGCCGTTGGCCTGGCCTGGTATGCGTGGCGCACGCTGCCTGCCACCAGCGGGCAGCTCAAGCTGTCCACCCTGTCCGCTCCGGTGGAGATCAAGCGCGACGGCGCTGACGTGGCCCACATCCTGGCCAAGACGTCGGCCGATGCCTGGCGCACGCTGGGCTATGTGCACGCGCAGGAGCGCGGCTGGCAGCTGGAGTTCAACCGCCGCGTGATGCGCGGTGAGCTGTCGGCGGTGCTGGGCCAGGCCACGCTGGAGACGGACAAGCTGATGCGCACGCTGGGCATACGCCAGGCGGCCGAGGCGCAGTGGAAAACCCTGCCCGAGGACGCCCGCGAGGCCATGACGGCCTACAGCCAGGGCGTCAACGCTTTCTATACAGAGGGCAGCCAGGCGCTGACGCCCGAATTCCTGGTGCTGGGCGTGGATCCGCGCCCGGCAGCCCGGGAAGGCCGCTACTGGGACGAGCTCGACAGCATGGGCTGGCTGCTGATGATGGCGCTGGACCTGGGCGGCAACTGGGGCAACGAGTTCGCCCGCCTGTCCATGCTGCAGGCGCTGGACACCGAGGCCATGTGGCAGGCCATGCCGCCGTACCCGGGCGAAAAACCCGCCGCCACGGCCGACCTGGCCAAGCTGTACCGCGAGCTGGGCGTCTACCGCACCGGCAACGGCACCAAGGCCGAAGCCGCGCCGGGAGCTACCGCCACCGCGTCGCTGGGCGAGGCCTGGCGCAACCGCCTGAGCGAGGAAATCGTGGCCTGGAGCCACGAGCTGGGCAACGTGGATGGCAAGGGCTCCAACAACTGGGTGGTGGGTGGCAGCCGCACCGTCAGCGGCAAGCCGCTGCTGGCCAACGACCCGCACCTGGGCCTGAGCGCGCCGGCCATCTGGTACTTCGCGCGGCTGCAGGCGCCCGATGCGAACGGCAAACCGGGCATGGACGTGATCGGCGCCACGCTGCCGGGCCTGCCCTTCGTGGTGCTGGGCCGCACGGCCGAGGTGGCCTGGGGTTTCACCAACACCGGCCCGGACGTGCAGGACCTGTTCCTGGAGCAGATCAACCCGGCCAACCCCGGCCAGTACCGGGTGCCGGCCCCCGCCGGGCAGACCGCCTGGGCCGATTTCACCACCCGCACCGAGACCATCGCGGTCAAGGGCCAGCCGGACGTGACCCACGTGGTGCGCAGCACGCGCCACGGCCCGGTGCTCAGCGACGCGCAGGCCAGCCACGGCCAGGTGCTGGACACCAGCCGCTTCGTGCTGGCGCTGCAGTGGACGGCGCTGGCGCCGGACAACCACAACGCGCTGTCGGGCGTGCGCGCCAACCGCGCGCGCACCGTGGCCGAGCTCAAGGACGCCTACCGCCACTTCCATTCGCCGATGCAGAACGTGGTGATGGCCGACACCAGCGGCAGCATCCACTACAAGGCCGCCGGCAAGGTGCCGCTGCGCGGCGCGGGCAACGACATCCGGGGCATCGCGCCGTCGCCCGGCTGGGACGCACGCTACGACTGGACCGGCTACCTCCCCTTCGAGGACACGCCGCAGGATGACGGCGCGCGCGGCTGGATCGCCACCGCCAACCAGCGCATCCACGCGGCCGACTACCCGCACTTCATCACCCAGGACTGGGCGCCGGCCTGGCGCCAGCAGCGCATCGAACAGCTGCTGGAGGCCCAGCCCAAGCACGACATGGCGAGCATGAAGGCGCTGCACGGCGACCAGCTCTCGCTGGCCACGCAGCAGTTGCTGCCGCACCTGCAGAAGACCGAGTCGAAGCACCCGCTGGCGGCCGCCGCGCTGGCGCAGCTGCAGGGCTTCGACGGCAACATGCGGGCCGACCATGCCGCGCCGCTGATCTACAGCGCCTGGGTGGACGAGTTCACGCGCGGCGTGATCGGCGCGCGCATCGGCAAGGAGCGCTTCGAGGCGATGTACGGCAAGCGCCTGTTCCGCTCGGGCGTGGAAGGCATCCTGGAGCGCGACGACAAGGCCTGGTGCGGTGCGGCCGGCTGCGGCCCGGCCTCCAGCGCCGCGCTGGACCGGGCGCTCGAGCGGCTCAAGGCCGCGCACGGCGACGACGTGGCGAAATGGCGCTGGGGCGATGCCCACCCGGCCATTTCGGTCCACCGGCCGTTCAGCAACGTCAAGCCGCTGGCGCGGTTCTTCGAGGTGCGCGTGCCCACCGGCGGCGACCCGTTCACGGTGAACGTGGGCCAGTACCACCTGGACAAGGCCGACGCGCCCTACGCCAACCGCCACGCAGCCAGCCTGCGCGCGCTCTACGACATGGCCGACCCCGAGCAGTCGCTGTTCATCTACCAGACCGGGCAGAGCGGCAACGTGTTCTCGGGCCGCTACCGCGACATGAGCGCGGGCTGGGCGGCGGTGCAGTACCGCCCGCTGCAGCTCAAGCCCGCCGCCTGGACGTCGTCGCTGACGCTGGCCCCCTGATCGGCGTCTACGACTCCGGCGTGGGCGGCCTGTCGGTGCTGCCCGCCCTGCGGCGCGCGCTGCCGGCCGAATCTTTCACCTACGTGGCCGACAGCGGCCACGCGCCCTACGGCGAGCGAGCACCGGCCTTCCTGCGGCAGCGGGCCGACGCGGTGTTCGGCTTCCTGCGGGAGCAGGGCGCCCGGGCGGTGGTGCTGGCCTGCAACACGCTCAGCGTGGCGCTCGCGCGCGAGCTGCGCGAACGCCACCCGCTGCCCATCGTGGCCATGGAACCCGCCATCAAGCCGGCGGTGGCCGCCACGCGCTCGGGCCGGGTGCTGGTGCTGGCCACCAGCGGCACCGTGGCCAGCGAGGCGGTGGCCCGGCTGTGCCGTGAGCACGGCGGGCAGGCGCACATCACCCTGCAGGCCTGCCCCGGCCTGGCGGAGCAGGTGGAGCGCGGCGAGCTGCACGCGCCGACCACGCGCGCCCTGGTCGGGCGCTATGTACGGCCGGCGGTGGAGCAGGGCGCCGACACCCTCGTGCTGGGCTGCACCCACTACGCGTTTCTTTCCGACACCATTGCCGAGGTGGCCGGCCCGGGCGTCACCCTGGTGGAGCCTTCCGAGGCGATCGCCCGGCAACTGGTGCGGGTGCGACCCGTGCCGGCGGCGCCGGACATGCCGGACGCGCCACCTCACCGGGTGCGGTTTTTCACCTCCGGCGAGCCTGCCGCGCTGGAGGGTTTCCTGCGCCACATCGGCGAGGCTGGCGCCCTGGCCGAGCGCCTGCCAGACTGAAGCTTCGGACCGGGCGGCCGGCTCAGGCCGCGCCGGTGCGTGCCTTGATGTGCGCCAGCGCCTCCTCCACCTGGTCGATCAGGATCAGGCAGAGGTCGCCGGGCTGCAGGTTGTCGATGGCGAGGTCGATGGCCTTGAACTCGCCCTTGACCTCGTGGATGCGCCGGGTCTGGGTGGCGCCCTGCAGGCCTTCGCGCAGCAGCGCCACCACCTCGCCCTCGACGCGGCCGCGCTGGCAGGCGTCTTCGTACAGCACCACCTCGTCGAAGGCGTTGCCCAGGATGCGGGTCTGCTGGCGGATGTCCTCGTCGCGGCGGTCGCCGGCGCCGCTGATGACCACCGAACGCTCGCGCGCCGGCATGGCCAGCACGGCGCTGGTCAGGGCCTGGATGGCGTCGGGGTTGTGGCCGTAGTCGGCGATGATGGTCGCGCCCCGGTGGTCGAACACGTTGAAGCGCCCGGGCACGGCCTGGGCATCGCTCACGAAGCTGGCCAGGCCCTGGCAGATGGTGTCCCAGGGCAGGCCCAGGGCCCAGACGGCGGCCACCGAGGCCATGACGTTGTCCACCTGGAAGCCGATGCTGCCGTTGCGGGTGACCGGCACCTGCGACAGCGGGATGCGCACCTGGGTGGCGCCCTCGGCGGCGACGATGTGGCCGTTTTCCACGAACACCACGCGCCGGCCCTGGGCCCGGTGCATGGCCATCACGGGGTGGCCGGGGTCCTGGGCGAAGAAGGTGACCTGGCCCGGGCAGTCGTGGGCCATGTCGGCCACTTCGGGGTCGGCGGCGTTGAGCACCGCCATGCCGCTGCTGGCCACGTTGAGCACGATGACCTTCTTGAGCACGCTCAGGTCTTCCAGCGTGGTGATGTAGTTCAGGCCCAGGTGGTCTCCGGATCCGAGGTTGGTGACCACGGCGACCTGGCAGCGGTCGTAGGCCAGGCCTTCGCGCAGCATGCCGCCGCGCGCGGTCTCGAACACGGCCACGTCCACGTCGGGGTGCATCAGCACGTTGCGCGCGCTGCGCGGGCCGCTGCAGTCGCCGCTGTCGGTCTGGCGGCCGTTCACGTAGACGCCATCGGTGTTGGTCATGCCCACGCGCTGGCCGCTGGTGCGCAGCAGGTGCGCGGTCAGGCGCACGGTGGTGGTCTTGCCGTTGGTGCCGGTCACGGCCACGACAGGGATGCGGCCGTCGCCGCCGTCCGGGTACATGTGGCTGATCACCGCCTCGCCGACGTTGCGGCCCTTGCCGAACGAGGGCGACAGGTGCATGCGCAGGCCGGGCGCGGCGTTGACCTCGACGATGCCGCCGGACTGCTCCTCCAGCGGGCGGGCGATGTTCTCGCACACCACGTCCACGCCGCAGATGTCCAGGCCCACCATCTGGGCGGCGGCGATGGCGCGCGCGGCCACGTCGGGGTGCACCTCGTCGGTCACGTCGGTGGCGGTGCCGCCGGTGGAGAGGTTGGCGTTGTTGCGCAGCACCACGCGCTGGCCCAGCGCGGGCACGCTGGTTTCGTCCATGCCCTGTTCCTTCAGGCGGGCGCGGGCGATGTCGTCGAAGCGGATCTTGGTCAGCGAGGTGGCGTGGCCCTCGCCGCG
>CAMLQP010000071.1 GCA_946482115.1 uncultured Comamonadaceae bacterium | reverse complement strand
CGAGGTCGTCGGGCACGGTGGTCAGGTAGCAGCTGGAGAGCTGCGAGCGCAGCGTGCCGCTGTTGAACAGCGTGGGGGTGGACGACATGAAGTCGAACGAGGACAGGATCTCGTAGAACTCGATCGCGCGGGCCTCGCGGTCGATCTCGTTGAGGGCCAGGCCCATGGCCACGCGCATGAAGAAAGCCTGCGGCAGCTCGATGCGGGTCTTGCGCACGTGCAGGAAGTAGCGGTCGTACAGGGTCTGCAGGCCCAGGTAGTCGAACTGCAGGTCGCGTTCGGCCTTGAGGGCGGCGCCCAGGCGGGCCAGGTCGAAGTTCAGCAGCTCGTCGCTGAGCAGCTCGTTCTCGACGCCCTTCTTGATGAACTGGGGGAAGTAGTCGGCGTAGCGGGCGGACATGTCGGCCTGCAGCACCTCTTCGCCCAGCACCTCTTTCACAATGGTGTGCAGCAGCAGCCGGGCGGTGGCGTAGGTGTAGTCGGGGTCTTTCTCGATCAGCGTGCGCGCGGCCAGGATGGCGGCCTTGTAGACCTCTTCGATCGGCACGCCGTCATACAGGTTGCGCAGGGTTTCGGCCACGATGGGCTCGGCCTTGACGTCGGCGCCGAGGTTGGCGCAGGCGTTGGCGATGAGCTGCTGCAGGCGGCCGGTGTCCAGCGCGACGCGCTGGCCGCGGTCGAGCACGTGGAGCTGCGGCGCGGCCGGCTGGGCCGGGGCGGACTGCTGGGCGCGCTCCTGGGCACGGCGCTCGCGGTAAAGCACGTAGGCACGCGCCACTTCATGGTGGCCGCCGCGCATCAGGCCCAGTTCGACGTGGTCCTGCACGTCTTCAATGTGGAAGGTGCCACCACCCGGGCGCGAGCGCATCAGTGCGCGCATCACCGACTGGGTCAGTTCGTCCACGGTCTCGCGCACGCTGGCCGACGCAGCACCCTGCGTGCCGTGCACCGCCAGGAACGCCTTCATCAGGGCCACCGCGATCTTGTTGGGCTCGAACGGCACGACGGCACCGTTGCGGCGGATGATCTGGTAGTTGGACAGGGCGCTGGGGGATGCGGCGCGGGCACCGGATTCCGTGCCACTCTGGCCGGAAGGGGTGCCGACGGGATGCAGATTCGAAGTGCTGTGCATGGATTCCTCTGTTGGTGTTATGGCGCGCGCCACCGGGGTGGCCGGCGGCGCGCGATAGGTTGTCGGGCGGCTCGATGCATGGAAAACCGGAGAGACCGAAGACACTATATCTAGTGTGCCGGCTCATTTCAAGCCACTACAGGTAGTGTAATTCCAAAAGTCTCATGGGCCGCCCGCCGCAGAGGGAAAAGAGCCTTTGCGAGCCCTCGGAAAGCGGGCTGTGAACCCGGGGTTTCGCATGTGAAAACCGCGTGCCTTGCGGCCTTCAAGCGACTTTGGCGTGGCAGGCCGCACACAGCCTGGTTCCGGTGCCGAAAGTGTCCGCGAGTTCAGCCCTGCGGGCGGCGTTTGGCCTGGGTCACGGCTTCGGGAAAATACCGATCGGACCAACGCAATCGGTGTTGCAAATCTGTCCAGTCGAATCCCGGTCCTGGGTCCAGCTTGCGTCCCGGGGCCACGTGTTCATGACCGGCAACCTGGTCGATGGGATGTCGCTGCGCGATGGCCTCGCACAGCTGGGCGAGGCTGGCGTACTGCGCCGCCTCGAAGCCGTCGCCCTCGAGCCCTTCGAGTTCGATGCCGATGGAGAAGTCGTTGCAGTTGTCGCGTCCCCGCCAGCACGAGGCGCCCGCGTGCCAGGCGCGTGCGTTGGTGCCGACGAACTGCACCACCTCGCCGTCGCGGCGGACGAAGAAGTGCGCCGAGACCTCCAGCCCGCGCAGGCGGTCGAAATAGGGGTGGGCGTCGCAGTCGAGCCGGTTGGTGAACAGGCGTTCGACTTCGTCGCCGCCGTAGATGCCGGGGGGCAGGCTGATGGAGTGCACCACGATGAGGTCGACGGCCGTGCCATCGGGCCGTGGGCCGAAGTTGGGCGAGGCCACGTGCCGCGCCCCGCGCCACCAGTCGTCCAGCCAGGCGGCGGGCTCATTCGTCATGGTCGCTGCCGGTGGACGGCATGGGGATGTTCAGGCGCTGGATGCGGTAGCGGATCTGGCGCAGGTTCAGGCCCAGCCGCGAGGCGGCCAGCGTGCGGTTGTAATGGGTCTCCTTGAGTACCCGCAGCAGCACCTCGCGCTCCTGCTGGTCCAGGTAGGCCTGCAGGTCGGTGGGCAGTTCGGCTGTCGCTGCGACGGCGGACGGGCTCGCGCCGGGCTCCGGTGCCGATGCGGCTGGCGGGGCCTCCGGTCTCAGGGGGTCGCCCAGGTCCTCGGGTTCGAGGACGTCTCCACTGCCCAGCGCCAGCGCACGGTGCAGCAGGTTCTCCAATTCGCGCACGTTGCCGGGAAGGGGGTGGGACTGCAGCCATTGCAGCGCGCGTTCCGACAGCCGGGGGGGTGGATGGCCGCTTTCGGCGCCGAGTCGCCGCAGCAGCGCATCGACCAGTATCGGCAGATCCTCTCGGCGCTCGCGCAGCGCGGGCAGGCGGATCTCGATCACATGGATGCGGTAGAACAGGTCCTGGCGGAAACGGCCCGCGCGCACCTCGGCCGCGAGGTCCTTGTGCGTGGCGCTCACCAGGCGCGCATCGACCGGCTCCTCCTGCACCGCGCCCAGGGCTCGCACATGGCGCTCCTGGATCACGCGCAACAGCTTGGCCTGCATGGACAGCGGCAGGTCGCCGATCTCGTCGAGGAACAGCGTGCCGCCGCGCGAGGCCTGGAAGTAACCGTCGCGGTCCTGGGCGGCGCCGGTGTAAGCGCCCTTGCGGACGCCAAAGAACTCGGCTTCGATCAGATTTTCGGGGATGGCGCCGCAGTTCACGGCGATGAACGGTCCGCCGGCGCGGTGGCTGCAATCGTGCACCGCTCGCGCCACCAGTTCCTTGCCGGTGCCGGATTCTCCCTGAAGCAGGACCGGGGCCATGCTGCGGGCCACGCGTTCGATGCGCTGCTTGACTTGCACCATGCTGGCCGATTCACCGACGATGCGCGCGAGCGAACCGTTGCCCTGCGCGGCCAAGTGGGCGGGCATGCTGGCGGCACCCGTTCCGTTGCCACCGTGGCTTTGTACGGCCGATGCCACCACGCTGCGGAACTGCTTCAGATCCACCGGCTTGGTCAGGTAGTCGAAGGCGCCGCACTTGAGTGCCTCGACCGCGTTCTCGGGTGAGCCGTAGGCGGTGATGACGATGGTCTTCTCCGGTCGCTGGCGGGCGGTCAGTTCGCGCAGCAGCTCCAGGCCCAGGCCGTCGGGCAGCCGCATGTCGGTGATGACGGCGTGGTAGCGGCCCGCCTGCAGCAGCTCGCGCGCCTGGCGCAGGTCGCTGGCGGCTTCCACCTGGTAACCCTCGCGCAGCAGCGTGAGTTCGTAGAGCGTGCGCAGGTCCGGCTCGTCGTCGACAACCAGAACAGCGTAGGGGGACTTGGTCGCGGCCATGGACTTGGAACGTGTTCAGGTGGTGGGGCGTGCCAGCGCGTGCAGGCGGGGCATCAGGACGTAGAACTCGTTGCCTTCGCGTGTGTCCAGGGGCGTGCGCTGGTAGCCGATCTGGGCGCCGTAACGCTCGCACAGCTCGCGACTGATGTACAGCCCCAGACCGCTGGACCGGCTTTCGGACGAGAAGAACGGTTCGAAGAGGTGGCGGCGCACGCCGCTGTCCAGCGGCTGGCCGTCGCTCCATACGCTCATGCGGACCTGGTGCAACCCTTCGGGCTGGGTGAGCACACAGATGGAAGCGGGCGCGCCGCTCGCATAGCGCAAGGCGTTGTCGAGCAGGTTGACCAGCAGCCGGCGCAGGTGTTCGTGGTCGAAATGGACCTGGCTTTGCGGGCTGTGCGTGCGCACCTCCACCACCTGCTGGCAGCCATGCGGTTCCGCCCAGTCGTGCACCATCTGGTGCACCGTCAGGTCCAGCGGCACGGTCTGCTGCATCGACACGTCGCTCAGCGGCTCCAGCCGGGCGACATTGAGCACGTCGTCCACGATGCGAGCCAGCCGCCGGGCGTTCTGTCCGATCATGCCCACCAGCCGCTTGTGGGGTGGGGCCAGCAGTTCCTCGTCCAGCAGGGCACCGGCCTGGGAGATGGCGGCGAGTGGGTTGCGGATCTCGTGCGCCACGGCGGCCGACATCCGGCCCATCGCCGCCAGTTTCTCGGTGCGCACGCGCGCCTCGATCTCGCGCATGTCCTCGAGGAAGACCACGCACAGGCCACCTTCGAGGGCACCGTCCGGCGCGCTCAGGTGCGTGCGCGCATACAGCTCCCGGGTGCCGCCGTGGCTGAGCGCCAGGCGCAGTTCCGCCTCCTGCGGGGCCTGGCTGTCGAACGTCTGCCGCACCAGCTGCCGCAGCTGCGGCCAGGCCGCGCTGGCAGGCAGACGGGCCGCGCGGTCCGTGCCGTTTTCGGCGCCGTCATCCTGCAGCATGGTCTGCGCAGCCGGGTTGACGTGGCGCGCCAGCCCCTGGGCGTCGAGGACCAGCACGCCCTCGCTCAGTCCTTCGATGATGAGCGCATTGACCTGCGCCTGGGCGCGTGCAGCCTGCTGGCTGCTGTGGGCCATGGCCTCTTCCCGCGCGAGCCGCAGGGTGAGCTGATGGGCCAGCAGGCCGACCAGGAAGAATCCGGTTCCAGTCAGTCCGCTCTGCAGATAGCGCGCGGTGGAGTCGGCCAGCGTCAAGCGGTCGATCCACCATGCTTCGCCTAGCAGGAACAGCGTGGCCGCCGCCGCCGTGCCCAGGGCCAGGCGCAGCGAGCCGAGCAGCGCGGCCAGCAGCACCGGCAACACGAGCAGCGGCGTGTAGTGCAGCCCTCCGAGCTGGAACAGCTGCAAGGCCGCGAACACGCCGACGTCCGGGACCAGTATCGTCAGCCAGCGCCAGTTCGCGTCGCGGGGCGGCCGCGTGGGTTTCCAGCCCAGCCCGACCAGGGTGACCAGCAGATAGGCGGCGCAAAACGCCAGCGGCCAGTACCTCGAACTGCCCATGGCCAGCATGGCCCCCTGCAGCAGCACCAGCACCGTGGCGACGAACACCCGGGCGCCCATGAAGGCACTCCACAGCCGGGTGAACGATGGCGCCCGGGCATCGGGGAGCGCGGCCCCCGTGGCGCCTTCAGCCGGCTGCCAAGGCGCGCGGATCCGGGGGCTGGCGGGCACCCACGCCATGGCGTCAGCCCTCCGAGAGCTGGCGGTGTTCCGGGCTGCAGTAGGCACCGCGGTGCCCCTGCAACGCGTCCGCGGCCGGTAGGTGTAGCCCGCAGTGGGCACACGACAACATGCGCGCAGGTTCTCCGGCCGGCGGTGGCGCGGGGCGGTGCGGCGGCGCGGCTTCGCGCTCGGCACGGCGGTTGCTGCGCCAGATGCCCACCGCGATGGCGATCACCAGCAGAACGAGGAGGTACTTCATGCGCGGTGCAGCACGATTTCGAGCACGAAACGCGAGCCCACATAGCCCAGCAGCAGCAGACCCGCACCCAGGTAGAGCATGCGCGCCGCGATGCGCCCGCGCCAGCCCAGCTGCCAGCGGCCCCACAGCAGCACGGCCAGGGTGAGCCAGGACAGCACCGAGAACACGGTCTTGTGGTTCCAGCTCCAGCCGCCCTGCAGGTGGTCGGCGAACCAGGCGCCGGCCACCAGCGTGGCGCTCAGCAGCACGAAGCCGGCGGCGACGAAGCGGAAGGTCAGGCGTTCCAGCGCGAGCAGCGGCACCGGCTCGTCCGAGGGCGTGGCCTGGCGCATCGCGGCCTCGGCACGGCGCAACAGCCAGGCATGCACCACGGCGGCGGCCAGCAGGCCGTAGGAGGCGATGCCCAGCGCCCAGTGCAGCGGCAACCAGGGCGAGCGCAGCGCGGCATGCAGCTGGCCCGGGAACCACCAGGCCAGCAGCACGGCGGCCGTGCCCAGCAGGGCCAGCGACCAGCGCGCCTTCAGTTGCGGGTAGACCAGCCGCTCGATGGAGTAGACCGTGAGCACCAGCCAGGCGGTGACGGACAGCGCGGGGGCGAAGCCGAAACGCGGCGGGTTGCCCAGCAGACCTTCGACCAGCGCGGCGCCGTGCAGCAGCCACGCCAGCGCCAGCAAGGCGCGTATGGCGGTTTCGCCCAGGCGGGTGTGGCCCAGCGCCAGCGCGGCATAGCCCAGCGCGGCGCCCAGGGACAGGGCCGTGTTCCACCAGGGGGCGCCAGCTAAAATCATGGTCACAGTTTAACGGGCTTCCCAGTGCCCGCCCGCGCCTGCGGCGCCCTTGCACCTTCCCCATCATGGCTTCCGCCCTCTCCGAAAAACTCTCGCGCCTGGTCAAGGAAATGCGCGGCCAGGCCCGCATCACCGAGAGCAACGTCACCGACATGCTGCGCGAGGTGCGCATGGCCCTGCTCGAGGCCGACGTGGCCCTGCCGGTGGTGCGCGACTTCATCGCCCGCGTCAAGGAGAAGGCGCTGGGCGCCGAGGTGGTGGGTTCGCTCACGCCCGGCCAGGCGCTGGTGGGCATCGTCAACCGCGAGCTGGCCGCGACCATGGGCAGCGGCGTGGCCGACATCGACCTGGCGGTGCAGCCGCCGGCGGTGATCCTGATGGCCGGCCTGCAGGGCGCGGGCAAGACCACCACCACCGCCAAGCTGGCCAAGCACCTGATCGAGAAGCGCAAGAAGAAAGTGCTCACGGTCTCGGGCGACGTCTACCGCCCGGCCGCCATCCAGCAGCTCAAGACCGTGACGGGCCAGGCCGGCGCCGAGTGGTTCCCGAGCACGCCCGAGCAGAAGCCGGTGGACATCGCGCGCGCCGCGCTGGACCACGCCCGCCGTCACCACTTCGACGTGCTGCTGGTCGACACGGCAGGCCGCCTGGCCATCGACGAGGCGCTGATGCGCGAGATCCGCGAGCTGCACGCCGAACTGAAGCCGGTGGAGACGCTGTTCGTGGTCGACGCCATGCAGGGCCAGGACGCGATCAACACCGCCAAGGCCTTCAGGGAGGCGCTGCCGCTGACCGGCATCGTGCTGACCAAGATGGACGGCGACTCGCGCGGCGGTGCGGCGCTGTCGGTGCGCGCGGTCACGGGCGCTCCCATCAAGTTCGCGGGCGTGTCCGAGAAGATCGACGGCCTGGAGGTGTTCGATGCCGAGCGTCACGCCGGTCGCGTGCTGGGCATGGGCGACATCGTGGCACTGGTCGAGCAGGTCACGGCCAACGTGGACCTGGCGGCGGCGCAGAAGCTGGCGGCCAAGGTCAAGAGCGGCGACGGTTTCGACCTCGACGATTTCCTGGAGCAGATCCGCCAGATGAAGAAGATGGGCGGACTGTCCAACCTGCTCGACAAGCTGCCCGCGCAGCTGGCCGCCAAGGCCGGCGAGGCCGACCTGAGCCGCGCCGAGAAGGACATCAAGCGCAAGGAGGGCATCATCTGCAGCATGACCCCGCAGGAGCGCCGCAAACCCGAGCTCATCAAGGCCACCCGTAAGCGCCGCATCGCCGCTGGCGCCGGTGTGCAGGTTCAGGAGGTGAACCGCCTGCTCAAGGAGTTCGAGCAGATGCAGGGCATGATGAAGAAGATGAAGGGGGGCGGCCTCATGAAGATGATGAAGCGCATGGGCGGCATGAAAGGGATGCCGCGCATGTGAACGTGGCGCCATGCTCTGCCGCGGCTCAGGTCGCTGTCCCCGAGGGTGCTGATCTGCCGTGGGGCGGCCCGGCGGCAGGTCGGCCTTTGTTTCAGCCTGCCTGGCCTTTCTGGATGGCCTTGGCCAGTTTCTTGCCCAGCTCCACGCCCCACTGGTCGTAGGCGTGTATGCCCCAGATGGCGGCCTGGCAGAACACCTTGTGCTCGTAGGCTGCCACCAGCGCGCCCAGCGTGTGGGGCGTCAGCGTATCCATCCAGAGGATGTGGCTGGGCACGTTGCCCGGGTGGGCGCGGTGCGGCGCCAGGCGCTGCGCCTCGGCGCGGTCCACGCCGTCGGCCAGCATTTCCTGCAGGGTTTCGTCGCGGTCGCGCCCGTAGGCCAGCGCCGTGGCCTGGGCCAGCAGGTTGCTGTTGGTGACCGCGTGGTGCGCGTCGGCGTAGGGAAAAGGCAGGTTCTCGCGCCGCAGGCCGATGAATTCCACCGGCACCGTGTGCATGCCCTGGTGCAGCAGCTGGAAGTAGGCATGCTGGCCGTCCATGCCCAGCCCGCCCCAGATCACCGGGCCGGTGCCGATCAGGGCGTCGCTGCCGTCCACGTGGATGCGCTTGCCGTTGGACTCCATGTCCATCTGCTGGATGAAGCGCGTGAATTCGCGCAGCCGCGCGCTGTAGTTCGCGATCAGCAGGTTGCGCGCGCCCAGGAAGTTGCGGTTCCAGATGCCAGTGAGCGCCAGGCGCAGCGGCAGGTTCTGCTCCGGCGGGGCGGTCAGGAAGTGGCGGTCCATGGCGTGCGCGCCGGCCAGGAACTCGCGGAAGGCCGGAGCGCCCACCGAGATCGCGAGCGGCAGGCCGATGGCGGACCACACCGAATAGCGGCCGCCCACCCAGTCCCAGAAACCGAAGATGCGTTCATCGGTATGGCCTTGGGCCCGGGCGAGTTCGGGGTTGGCCGTAACGGCGGCCAGGTGCAGGTGCAACTGATCGGCCGGGCAGCCGCCGTCGGCCAGCCAGCGATGCGCGCTTTCGGCCAGTGCCAGGGTTTCCTGCGTCGTGAAGGTCTTGGACTGCACGATGAACAGGGTGTTGGCCGGTTGCAGGTGGCGCAGCACCGAGTGCAACGACCAGGCGTCGGGGTTGGAGGCGAAGTGCACGCGCAGCCGCGTGCCGCTCAGGTGCCCCAGCGCCTCGCAGGCCATGCGCGGGCCGAGGTCGGAGCCACCGATGCCCACATTGACGATGTCGGTGATGGGGCCGCCGGTGAAGCCGCGTAGCCCGGCGCGCACCTCTTCGGCAAAGGTCAGAAAACGCTCGCGCTCGGTCCGCACCTGGGCCGAGATGTCGGTGCCCCAGGGTGCATCGGCCCAGTCGGCGCCGCGCAGCGCCACGTGCAGCACCGCGCGCCGCTCGGTCGCATTGATGGGTTCGCCCGCGAACATGGCGCGCGCCTGTTCGGCCACGCGGCTTTCCCGGGCCAGCTCCAGCAGCAGCTGCCAGGCCGCCGGCGTCAGGCGCTGGCGGCGGCTGTCGAGGGTGAGGCCGGCGGCTTCGATCTCGGTCAGCGCCGGGGTGGACCGCTGCTCGCGCAGGTGGGGCACGCCCTGGCCGGCCAGGGCCTGCAGGCGTTGCCAGGCCAGGCGTGCCTGGGGGGGGGTGAAGGTGTTCATGTCTGGGCCGCGATGGTAACGGCCTCGCGCGCCAGGCGGGTGACGGTGGCCCAGTCGCCGCGCGCCACCGCATCGGCCGGTGTGAGCCAGGAGCCGCCGACCATGGCGACGTTGGGTTGCTGCAGGAAGCTCGACAGGTTGTCTGGGCCCACGCCGCCGGTGGGGCAGAAGCGCAGGTCGGCCAGCGGGCCGCCCAGGGCCTTGAGCATGGCCAGGCCGCCCGCCTGCGCGGCCGGGAACAGCTTGAGCAGCGTGTAGCCGGCGTCTCGCGCGGCCATGGCCTCGCCGGGTGTCATCACGCCGGGCACGAAGGGCAGCGTGGCCTCGCGCACCGCGTCCAGCAGCGCGGGTGTCATGCCGGGCGATAGGGCAAAGCGCGCGCCGGCGTCGACCACCTGCCGCACCTCGGCCGCGCGCGTGACCGTGCCCGCGCCCACGCACATGGCCGGCACCGTCCGCGCCACGGCTTCGATGGCGGCCAGCGCGGCGCTGTGGCGCAGCGTGATCTCGATCACGTCGATGCCGCCATCGAGCAGGGCCTGGGCCATGGGAACGGCCTGTTGCGCATCGGTGATCACCACCACCGGAACGACGCGGGAACGGAAGGCGGGCAGTGCAGCGGTCATGGGCGTGGTCATCCGAAAAGGGGCGAGGCGCCGGCCTCGGCGCGGCCGGCGTGCTGGCGGAACAGGGCGAACAGGTCGCGGCCGACGCCGCTGTGTTCCAGGGACAGGTCGGGCGCGGTCACCGGGCGCGCGGCGAGCTCGTGATCGGGCACTTCGAGCACCAGGCGGCCGGCTTCGCAGTCCAGATCGATGAGGTCGCCGTCGCGTACGCGGGCGATGGCACCACCGTCCAGCGCCTCGGGGCTCAGGTGGATGGCGGCGGGCACCTTGCCCGAGGCACCCGACATGCGGCCATCGGTGACCAGCGCAACCTTGAAGCCTTTGTCCTGCAGCGTGCCGAGCAGGGGCGTGAGCTTGTGCAGCTCGGGCATGCCGTTGGCGCGCGGTCCCTGGTGGCGCACCACGGCCACGAAGTCGCGCTCCAGCCGGCCCTGCCTGAACAGGTCCTGCAGCGCCTGCTGGCTTTCGACCACCACGGCCGGTGCGCGCACATGGCGGTGCTCGTGCTTGACGGCCGACGTCTTGACCACCGCGCGCCCCAGGTTGCCCTGCAGCAGCTTGAGGCCGCCGTCGGCGCTGAAGGGGTTGTCCACGCCGCGCAGCACGCCAGTGTCGGCCGAGGCGGCGGGCGCGGGGCGCCAGGCCAGGTTGTCGCCATCCTGCCAGGGTTCCTGCGCGTAGGCGTTCAGGTCCTGGCCCATGATGGTCGACACGTCGGCGTGCAGCAGCCCGGCCGACAGCAGCTCGCGGATCAGGAAACCCATGCCACCGGCGGCGTGGAAGTGGTTCACGTCGGCCGTGCCGTTGGGGTAGATGCGTGCCAGCAGCGGCACCACGGCCGAGAGCTCGGCGAAGTCGTCCCAGTCGATCAGCACGCCGGCGGCGCGTGCCATGGCCACGAGGTGTAGCGTGTGGTTGGTGGAGCCCCCGGTGGCGAGCAGGCCGACGATGGCGTTGACCAGGGATTTTTCGCTCACGACGTCGGCCAGCGTCGGGCCACCCTGCGCGAGCGCCACCGCCCTCGCCACCGCCGCGCGGGTGAGCAGCGGGCGCAGCGTGGTCTGCGGGTTCACGAACGAGGCACCCGGCAGGTGCAGGCCCATGATCTCCATCAGCATCTGGTTGGAATTGGCCGTGCCGTAGAAGGTGCAGGTACCGGCGCCGTGGTAGGCGGCTTCCTCGGCCTTGAGCAGTTCGTCGCGGCCCACCTTGCCCTGGGCGTGGAGCTGGCGCACCTTGGCCTTTTCGTCGTTGGGCAGGCCCGAGGTCATGGGGCCCGATGGCACGAACACCACCGGCAGCTGGCCGAATTGCAGCGCGCCGATCAGCAGGCCGGGCACGATCTTGTCGCAGATGCCCAGGCACAGCGCGGCGTCGAACACGTTGTGCGAGAGCGAGACGGCGGTGGCCAGCGCGATCACGTCGCGCGAGAACAGCGACAGCTCCATGCCTTCGTAGCCCTGCGTCACGCCGTCGCACATGGCGGGCACGCCGCCGGCCACCTGGGCGGTGGCGCCCACGGCGCGCGCGGCCTCGCGGATCTGCTCGGGGTAGCGCTCGTAGGGCTGGTGGGCCGAGAGCATGTCGTTGTAGGCGGTCACGACGCCGAGGTTGGGGGCGCGCGCGGCACGCAGCGTCAGCTTGTCGCTGGCCGGCATGGCGGCCCAGGCGTGGGCGGCGTTGGCACAGCCCATGGCTTCCCGGTAGGGGCCGG
>CAMLQP010000070.1 GCA_946482115.1 uncultured Comamonadaceae bacterium | reverse complement strand
AGGCCGCCTACATGATGGACACCGTGGGCAACAAGGTGGCCAAGGCCGAGATCGCCATGATCAAGGTGGTGGCACCCAACATGGCCTGCCAGATCTTCGACTGGGCCATCCAGGCCCACGGCGCCGGCGGCATGAGCGACGACTTTCCGCTGGCCTACGGCTACGCCAACCAGCGCACCCTGCGTCTGGCCGACGGCCCCGACGAGGTCCACCGCCAGTCCATCGCCAAGCTGGAGCTGGCCCGGCACATGGCGCTCAAGACCGACGTCGAGATGCCTGTCACGCGGGGTTTCTGACCCAGAACCGGGAACACCGCCGGGCCGGCTTCGCCGGACGGCTGGTGTTGCCCCCTTGAGGGGTGACGCGCCCCCAGGCGCGGCGCGGGGGGGCTCAGCTACGCGTTGCTGTTGGCGCGGATCTCGGCCAGCGAGGTCAGCCCCTGCAGCACCTTGGCGATGCCGTCCTGGCGCAGCGTGCGCAGCCCGTCGCGCATGGCCTGGTGCAGCAGGTCCTCCGAGCGGGCCCGGGTCTGGATGAGCCGGCGCAGCGGCGGTGACGTGACCAGCAGTTCGTGTATGCCCACCCGGCCCCGGTAGCCCGTGTGCCCGCACTTCTCGCAGCCCACGGCGTGGTAGCTGCGCAGCTCGCCCGCCTGGCCGTAGGCCTCGCGCCACTGGCGATGCAGCTCACGCCTGTCCAGGCAGGGGTCGTCGGCAGGCAGACCGATCTGGTAGTCCAGCGTCAGCTGCTCCATCTCGTCGGCCGTCATGGGCGCGCTGCTCACGCAGTCCGAGCAGAAGCGGCGCACCAGGCGCTGGGCCATCACGGCCAGCAGCGAGTCCGCGAACGAGAATGGGTCCAGGCCCAGGTCCATGAGGCGGCCTATGGTTTCGGCCGCCGTGTTGGTGTGCAGCGTGGACATGACCAGGTGCCCGGTCAGCGAAGCCTCCACCGCCATCTCGGCGGTCTCCTGGTCGCGGATCTCGCCCACCATGATGACGTCGGGGTCGGCCCGCAGCAGCGCGCGCAGCGCGGTGGCAAAGGTCCAGCCGATCTTGGGGTTGACCTGGATCTGCCGCAACCCGTGCTGGGTGATCTCCACCGGGTCCTCGGCGGTCCATATCTTGCGGTCGGGCTGGTTGATGCTGCCCAGTGCCGCGTGCAGCGTGGTGGTCTTGCCCGAGCCCGTGGGACCCACGCACAGGATCAGGCCGTAGGGCCGCTCGGCCGCCCGCGTGAACTGCTCCAGGTTGCGCGGCGAGAACCCCAGCTGGTCCAGGTTCAGGGTCTTGGACGAGGACAGTATCCGCAGCACCACGTCTTCCAGGCCGTGGGTGGTGGGGATGGTTGCCACGCGCAGCTCGATCTTAAGGCCGCCGAACTTGGAGAAGTTGATCTTGCCGTCCTGGGCCTTGCGCTTCTCGGAGATGTCGAGATCGCACATGATCTTCAGCCGCGCGATCAGCGCGTTGCGGTAGCTCGCGGGCAGCTCGAGGTAGGGTCGCAGCTGGCCGTCGATGCGGAAGCGGATCTTGAGCTTCTGCCGGCCCGGGTAGGGCTCGATGTGGATGTCCGAGGCGCCCTGCTGGTAGGCCTCGCTGATCATGGAGTTGATCAGCTTGACCAGCGTGTTGTCCGACTGCTCGACCTGCCGCTCTTCCTCGGTTTCACCGCTCTCGCCGGCCAGTTCCGACGCGAGCAGGAACACATCCTGACCTTGCAACGCTTCGGCCGCCGCATCCGCCTGCGGCGACGGGCTGTCAAGCAGGCCGCCGAGCTCGGACAGGCCGATCTCGCGGTAGAGCTTGGTGATGCGCGTGACGAGGTCGTCGGGTGCGGTGAGCACCGGCAACACCTTCAGCTGCGTGGTGAACTCCAGCTCCTCGATGATCTTGAACTGCAGGGGATCGGGCATGGCCACCACCAGCATGGCCTTGTTCATCAGCAGCGGCACGACCTTGAGCCGGATGGCCAGCGCCATCGGGATGGTACGCAGCGCCCTGGCGTCGACCTGGAACTTGCGGAGGTCCACCACGGGATAGCCCATCTTGCGGGCAAAGGCCACCTGCAGGTCCTGCGCGTTGACCAGCCCGCTGTCGATCAGGATCTGGCCCAGAGGAACGCCCTTGCCTCCTTTCTGGCGGCGCAGGGCCTCGGCCAGCTGCGGCTGGGTGATCTTGCCCATGCCCACCAGGGCTTCGCCGATGGGCACCGGCTTGATGCGGGCCTGGCGTTCCAGGGCGGCGAGCAGCTCGTCCTTGGTCTCGACCACCTGGGACGGCGGCGTTCCCGTGGCCGCGAACTCCAGCGGCATGTCACCGATCTCGGCGTTGACGGTGTCCTTGAAGTCGGAGGCCGCGAACGAGAACATCTCGAACCCGTTGGACACCACGTCCGACGCCTGGTAGCTCTCGATGCCCACCCGCGGCACGAAGCAGCGCACGAGGCCGGTGCCCGTGTCGTCGGGCATGAACAGCCACAGGCCGGACACCAGATCGTGCACGCCCGCACTTTCGCCCTCGAGCTTGCTGCCGTCCACCAGCTGGATGCTGAAAGGCTGGAAGTTGAGATCATCCACCGCCGGATCGCGGGTGTGGTTCTCGTCCTTCAGGGGCGTGAGGCCCCCTTCGATGCGCAGCGACTTGAACTGCGCGAACTTGATGGCGGTGGGCGACCGGGTGCCCGAACCCTGGACCTTGACCTGCTGCTGCTCCAGATCGAAATTGAGCAGGCGTCCGGACAGGCGGTTCTTGTTCCAGCCCGTCACCAGACAGGCCCATCGGTTGGGGGGGCTTCCGTCGGATACGTACAAACCGGAGGGGGGCGTGGGCAGTTCGATTTTTTTCATGCGATCGATGCGTGACACAGGCGGTCAGATGCCGATGATCCACTGGATCAGGCTCTTGGCCAAAAACCCGACCATGCCGAACGACAGTACCAGAAACAGCACAAAGGTTCCAAAACGGCCAGCCCTGGATTCGCGCGCCAGATTCCAGACGATGAAAAGCATGTAGAGAACAAACGCGCCGATCCCGAAGCTCAGGCCAAACTGCGAGATTTGAACTTCACTGAAACCCCACAAGCCGCCGTTCATCGCTCTAAATCGTCCGTTTATCGACGCACTCGGGATAAACGCCGCAATACGCATGCCAACTGGCGTGTCCCAGCCATGGCACCACCAGCACCAGGCCCAACATGCCGGCGAGCATGCCCAGGCCGACCAGCGCGACGATGATCAGCGCCCACAGCGCCATCTCGCCGGGCCGCGCCGCCACGGCGGACCAGCTGGCCCGCACGCACTCGGCCAGCGGCCTGTCGGTGTCGACCAGCATCGGCATGGTCAGCACGCTGGAGGCGAACACCGGCGCGGCCAGCAGCGCCCCGAGCAGCAGCCAGACCTCGAACAGGCCGGTGCCGGGTGCCAGCACCACGTGCCGCAGGAAATCCACCGGACGGTCGATGGGCTGCGGCGACCAGCCGGTGATGAGCGCGGCCGAGGTCAGCACCCAGCCAGTGCCGGCCAGGGCCAGCAGCAGGCCGAACCGCACCAGTCTGGGGTCGCGCCGCCACCACAGCCGCCACACGTCTCCCAGGCCCGACACCCGGCCTGCCGCGCGGTCGCGGCTGATCAGGTAAAGCCCGGAGGCCCAGATCGGCGCGACCAGCAGGAAGCCCGAGAACGCGCCGGCCAGCCACCAGAAGCGGTCGTGAGCGATCCCCAGCAGCGCCCAGCCGAACAGCGTGGCCGCCAGCCCATGCAGCAGCGCCGGCACCGGGCGCGCCCACAGGTCGGCCCAGCCCAGGCGCAGCCAGCGCAGCGGCCCATCCAC
The DNA here is from genome assembly GCA_946482115.1 of uncultured Comamonadaceae bacterium. The sequence goes on along the minus strand of CAMLQP010000070.1, from coordinate 7,882 downwards.
CGGCATGCCCTCGGGCGGCCGTCCGGCACTCATGACGAAGCGGCCACCAGCTGGGCGGTGTAGCCGTCGCGCGGACTGCCCAGGACCGTCTCGCAGGGGCCATGCTCCAGCACCACGCCCTGGCGCAGCACCATCACCTCGTGGGCCATGGCGCGCACCACGTCCACGTCGTGGGTGATCAGCAGGTAGCTCAGGGCCCGCTCGCGCTGCAGGCGCTGCAGCAGCGCGATGATCTGCTGCTGCACCGTGACATCGAGCGCGCTGGTGGGTTCGTCCAGCACCAGCACGCGCGGCAGCACGATCAGGGCCCGGGCGATCGCGATGCGCTGGCGCTGGCCGCCCGAGAATTCGTGCGGGTAGCGCGGCAGCACGGCATCGGCCGAGCCATCCTGCAGCAGGCCCACGTCGGCCAGGGCCTGAACCACGCGTTCGCGGCGCTGGGCCTCGGACAGCCCGGGCTCGTGCACGCGCAGGCCTTCACCCACGATCTGTTCCACCGTGAGGCGCGGCGACAGGGACGAAAAGGGATCCTGGAACACCACCTGCACCTGACGGCGCAGGGCCCTTTCGCGGCCCTCGCGCCGGGCCTCGGCCCAGGTGGTGCCATCGAGCGCGAGCCGCCCCTGGTGGGCCAGCAACCCCAGCGCCGCCAGCGCCAGCGTGGATTTGCCCGAACCCGACTCCCCGATCACGCCCAGCGTGCGACCCGGGCGCAGCGCGAAGTCCAGGCGCTGGACCGCGCGGAAGCTGCCCTTGCGGAACCAGCCCCTGAAACCCGGCAACGGAACAGGGTAGTCCACCTCCAGCCCTTCGGCCGACAACAGGGGCGCGCCAGCGGCATCGCCTTCGGTGACGTCGCGCGCCGGCTTGCTGGCCAGCAGGCGTCGGGTGTAGGCATGCTGCGGCCGGGCGAACACCTCGGCCACCGTGCCCTGCTCCACCAGGTGGCCGTGCTCCATCACCGCCACGCGGTCGGCGAAGCGTCGCACCAGGTTCAGGTCGTGGGTGATCAGCAGCAGTGCCATGCCGTGCTCGCGCTGCAGGCGGTCCAGCAGCTCCAGCATCTGCGTGCGCAGGCTGGCGTCCAGCGCCGTCGTGGGCTCGTCGGCCAGCAGCAGCTGGGGATCGCTGGCCAGGGCCATGGCGATCATGGCGCGCTGGCGCTGACCGCCGCTGAGCTGGTGCGGGTAGGCCTGGGCGCGGCGCCCGGGCTCGGCAATGCCGGTGGAGGCGAGCAGTTCAACCGCCCCGCTCCAGGCCTGCGTCCGGTCCAGCGCGCGCTTGAGCTGCAGCACCTCGGCGATCTGGTCGCCCACGGGGTACAGCGGGTTGAGCGCGGTCATGGGCTCCTGGAAGATCATGGCCACCTCGCGCCCGCGCACGCCACGCAGCTCGCGCTCGGGCAGCGCCAGCAGGTCGCGCCCCTGCAGCAGGGCCTGGCCGCTCACGTCGGCGTTGAGCGCGAGCCGCAGCAGGCTCAGGGCCGAAACCGTCTTGCCCGAACCCGACTCGCCCACCAGCGCCAGCTTCTCGCCAGCGCGGATCTGGAAATCGATGCCATGCACCACCTCGCGGCCATCGAAGGCCACGCGCAGGTTTTTCACGTCGAGCAGGGGTGCATCCATGTCAACGGTCCTGCTTGCGAGGGTCCAGCGCGTCGCGCAGCGCATCGCCCATGAAGGTCAGCAGCAGCAGCGTGAGCACCAGCACGCCGAAGGTGGACAGCGAGATCCACCAGGCATCGATGTTGGCCTTGCCCTGGTTCAGCAGCTGGCCCAGCGAAGGCGTGTCGGGCGGCACGCCCAGGCCCAGGAAGTCCAGCGAGGTGAGCGCCAGGATGGCCGCGCTCATGCGGAAAGGCAGGAAGGTGACGACCGGCGTCAGGCTGTTGGGCAGGATGTGGCGCCAGATGATGGACGCGTTGCCCACGCCCAGCGCGCGCGCCGCCCGCACGTAGTCCATCTGCCGGTTGCGCAGGAACTCGGCCCGCACGTAGTCGGACAGGCCCATCCAGCCGAACAGGCTCAGCAGCACCAGCAGGAGCGCGAGGCTGGGGGCGAACACGGCGCTGAAGATGATGAGCAGGTAGAGCTCCGGCATGGAGCCCCAGATCTCGATGAAGCGCTGGAAGGCCAGATCGGTCTTGCCGCCGAAGAAGCCCTGCACCGCGCCCGCCACCACGCCCAGCACCACGCCGATGGCGGTGAGCGCCAGCGCGAACAGCACACTGACCCGGAAGCCGTAGATCAGCTGCGCCAGCATGTCGCGGCCCCGGTCGTCGGTGCCGAACCAGTTGTCGCGCGTGGGGCCCGACGGGTTGGGATCCCTGGCGAAGTAGTTGATGGTGCGCGGGCCGTAGGGGTTGGGCGGGTAGATCGCCCAGTTGTCACCGGCACTCAGGCGTTCGCGGATGAAGGGGTCGAGGTAGTCGGTGGGGGTGTGGAAGTCGCCGCCGAACACGGTCTCGGGATAGTCGTTGACCAGCGGCAGGTAGGTCTTGCCTTCGTAGCGCACCAGCAGGGGTTTGTCGTTGGACAGCACCTCGGCGAACAGGCTCAAGCCCACCAGCGCGCAGAACACCACCAGGCTCCAGTAACCCAGGCGGTTGCGGCGGAAACGCTGCCAGGCACGCCGGGCCGGGCTGGGGGAAGGTCTAGTCGAACTTGACACGGGGATCCACCCAGACATAGCAGAGGTCGGAAATCAGCTTGGTGACCAGGCCGATCAGCGTGAACAGGTACAGCGTGCCCAGCACCACGGGGTAGTCGCGCCGGATCACGCTCTCGTAGCTCAGCAGGCCCAGGCCGTCGAGAGAGAACAGCGTCTCGATCAGCAGCGAGCCGGTGAAGAAGGCGCCGATGAAGGCCGCCGGGAAGCCGGTGACGATGGGGATCAGCGCATTGCGGAACACGTGTTTCCAGAGCACCTGCCGGTCGCTCAGGCCCTTGGCCCGGGCGGTCAGCACGTACTGCTTGCGGATTTCCTCCAGGAAGGCGTTCTTGGTCAGCATGGTGGTGACCGCGAAGCTGCCCAGCACCATGGCCGTGACCGGCAGCGCGATGTGCCAGAGGTAGTCGACCACGCGTGCGGCCCAGCCGAGCTCGTCCCAGTTGGCCGAGGTCAGGCCGCGCAGCGGGAACCACTGCAGCTGCCCGCCAAAGATCACCAGCAGCGCCACGCCCAGCACGAAACCCGGTATCGCGTAACCCACCAGCACGATCAGCGTGGTGACGAGGTCGAAACGCGAACCCGCCCGCACCGCCTTGGCCACGCCGAGCGGCACGGCCACGCCGTAGCTGATGAAAAAGGTCCACAGGCCCAGGCTGATGGACACCGGCAGCTTCTCGGCGATCAGCTCCCAAACGTCCTTGTTCTGGAAGAAGCTGCGCCCCAGGTCGAACCGCGCGAACTGGCCCAGCATCTGCACGAAGCGCTCGTGCGCGGGCTTGTCGAAGCCGTAGAGCGCCTTGATCTCCTCCAGCCGCTTGGGATCCACGCCCTGGCCGCCCCGGTAGCTCAGGGCGCCGGCATCACCACCGCCCTCACCCGCGCGCGCCTCGGCCAGGTACTGCTCCACCGGCCCGCCGGGCACGAACTGCACCACCACGAAGGTGACGAGCAGCACCCCCAGCAGCGTGGGGATCATGAGCAGCAGGCGCTTGAGGATGTACGACCACATACGTCGATTATGAGGAGCGCCGACCGGCCGCCGCGCCGGGCCGCCCCAGGCAAGACCAGCCCCCCTGGGGGGCAGCGCCCCGTGTAACGGCGGAGCGTGGGGGCCTCACGGTTTTGCCCACCAGGTGTCGATGGCCCAGGCCTCGCCCTGGAAATACGGCGGAACCACGTCGGGGCGTGCCAGCCGGCTCTGGTTGTAGGCCATGCGGTGGGTGCCGGCGGTCCACTGCGGCACCAGGTAATGGCTGTGCGCGATCACCCGCTCCAGCGCGTGGCAGGCCGGCAGCAGCTCGGCCTGGGTCTTCGCCGCCGCCATGCGGGCGATCAGGGCGTCCACCGCCGGGCTGGCCACCCCGGCGTAGTTGCCCGAGTCCGGTGTCTTCGCAGCCTGGCTGCCGAACAGGTCGGCGTACTCCTGCCCCGGGCTGTGCGTGCCGGGGAAGTTGATGGTCATGACGTCGTAGTCGAAGCGGCGCAGCCGCTCCTGGAACAGCGCGAAATCGACCGCGCGGTAGCGCAGCCGCACGCCCAGCTTCTCGAGGTTGCGCGCCCAGGGCAGCACGGTGCGTGCGCCGCCTTCATTGCTGTCCATGTATTCGAGTTCGAAAACCTGGCCCTGGGCGTTGCGCAGCACGCCATCCGTGCCGACGGCCCAGCCGGCCTCGGCCAGCAGCGCCTGCGCGCGCCGCAGGTTGGCGCGCAGCGAGCTGTCGCCGTCGGTGCGCGGCGGCCGGTACATCGGGCCGAAAACGGCCGGTGGCAGCTGGCGCCGCCAGGGTTCGAGCAGCGCGATCTCCTCGGCCGAAGGCTCGCCCGCCGCCTGGCAGACCGTGTTGCCGAACAGGCCGGTGACACGCTGGTAGCTGTTGTAGAACAGCTGACGGTTGAGCCACTCGTAGTCCATGGCCAGGCCCAGGGCCTCGCGCACGCGCACGTCCTGCAGCAGCGGGCGGCGGGTGTTGAGCACGTAGCTCTGGAAGCCGGACGGCAGCCTGTGCTGGAACTCACCCTTGACCAATTCGCCCGAGTCGAAACGCCGGCCGTTCACGCGGCGCGCCCAGTCGCCAGCCGAGAAGAAGCGCATCAGGTCAAACTCGCCAGCCTTGAGGGCTTCCAGCCGGGCGGTGTTGTCCTTGTAGATCTTGACCGTTATGCGGTCGAAGTTGGCGCTGCCCCGGCGCACGTTCAGGTCGCGCGCCCAGTAGCCCGGGTCGCGCAGGTAGGTGATGTCCTTGCCGAAACGCACCGGGCCGATCTTGTAGGGCCCGCTGCCGATGGGCGTGTCCATCACCACCTGGTCGAAGGGCTTGCCCTGCCCCCACTCGTGGCTGAACACCGGCAGCCCGCCCACGGTCAGCGGCAGCTCGCGGTTGGGCAGCCGGAAGCGGTAGCGCACGGTGCGCTCGTCCAGCACGTCCAGGCCCGCCACATCGGCCAGCAGCGTCTTGTAGGCCGGCGAGGTGAACGGCCCCATCAGCGTGTCGTAGCTGTGCTTGACGTCACGGGCCAGCACCGGCGAGCCGTTGTGGAAGCGCGCCTCGCGGCGCAGGCGGAAGGTGGCGCTCAGGCCATCGGGCGCCACCGTCACATCCTCGGCCAGCAGGCCGTAGCCGCTGGCGGTTTCGTCCAGGGAGCCGATCAGCAGCGACTCGAACATCAGGCCCGACAGGTAGGCCGGCGCGCTGCCCTTCATGGTGAAGGGGTTGTACTTGTCGAAAGTGGACAGCCGCAGGTTGCTGACCAGGCGCAGCTCGCCGCCCTTGGGGGCCTGGGGGTTGACGTAATCGAAGCGGGCGAAGCCGGGCGGGTATTTCAGATCGCCCCACAGCGCGTAGCCGTGCGCGGCCCAGGCCGGGGCGGCGCACACGAGCCAGAGCAGGGAAAGCAGCCAAGGTCGCATGCGACAATTCTGCCCAATATTTTCTGGAGACTGACCCATGGGTTTTCTGACGGGCAAAAAACTGCTGATCACCGGCGTGCTGTCCAACCGTTCCATCGCCTACGGCATCGCCAAGGCCTGCCACGCGCAAGGGGCCGAACTGGCCTTCAGCTACGTGGGCGAGCGCTTCAAGGACCGCATCACCGAATTCGCGGCCGATTTCGGCTCCTCGCTGGTGTTCGACTGCGACGTGGGGGATGACGCCCAGATCGAGAAACTGTTCACCGACCTCTCGGCCCACTGGCCCAAGTTCGACGGCTTCGTGCACGCCATCGGCTTCGCGCCGCGCGAGGCGATCGCGGGCGACTTCCTCGACGGGCTCTCGCGGGAGGCCTTCAAGATCGCGCACGACATCAGCGCCTACAGCTTCCCGGCCATGGCCAAGGCCGCCCTGCCCTACCTGAACGACCAGTCGGCCCTGCTGACGCTGAGCTACCTGGGCTCCATCCGCGTGGTGCCCAACTACAACACCATGGGCCTGGCCAAGGCCAGCCTGGAGGCCTCGGTGCGCTATCTGGCCGAGTCGCTGGGTCCCCGGGGCATCCGCGTCAACGGCATCAGCGCCGGCCCCATCAAGACACTGGCGGCCAGCGGCATCAAGGGCTTCGGCAAGATCCTCTCCGTGGTGGCCGAAACCTCGCCGATCCGCCGCAACGTCACCATCGACGACGTCGGCAACGTGGCCGCCTTCCTGCTGAGCAACCTGGCCGGCGGCGTGAGCGCCGAGATCACCTACGTGGACGGCGGCTTCAGCAACGTGGTGGGCGGCATCGCCGAACCGGCCGCGGGCTGATCCCACACGGCTGGCCAGACAAGAACAACGACAACATCAGGGAGAGAACATGCGCAAGGTGCTGCGGGCCTGGCTCGCGCTGGCGCTGGCGTGCGCGGCCGCCTGGGCCGCGGCCCAGCCACCGGCCCTCATGCTGGCCGACGACCACCGCCCCGGCCTGCCGCTGGCGACCTACTGGATCAGCGAAAAGCTCGATGGCGTGCGCGCCCGGTGGGACGGCCGCCAGCTGGTTTCGCGCGGCGGCTACCCGATCATGGCGCCTGCCTGGTTCACCCAGGGCTGGCCCGAGCACCCCATGGACGGCGAACTGTGGGGTGGACGTGGCCGCTTCGAAGCCACGGTGTCCGCTGTGCGCCGCGAACCGCCCGACGACCCCGCCTGGCAAACCCTGCGTTTCATGGTGTTCGACCTGCCCGCGCACGGTGGCACCTTCTCGCAGCGGGTCGAGGCGCTGCAAGCCCTGCAGGTCCGCCGCATCAGCCCCTGGCTGCAGGTGGTGGAGCAGCGGCGCGGCACCACCGAAGCCGACCTGCAGCAGCAACTGCGCGCGGTGGTCGAAGCCGGGGGCGAAGGCCTGATGCTGCATCGGGGCGAGGCCCTGTACCGGCACGGGCGCAGCGGTGACCTGCTCAAACTGAAGCCGCACGATGATGCCGAGGCACAGGTGGTGGGCCACCTGCCGGGCCAGGGCCGCCATGCCGGGCGGCTCGGAGCCCTGCTGGTGCAGACGCCCGAGGGCCGGCGCTTTCGCCTGGGCACGGGGCTGAGCGACGCGCTGCGCGACCACCCGCCGCCCGTGGGCACCTGGGTGACCTACCGCCACCGGGGGCTCACCCGCCACGGCCTGCCGCGGTTCGCGCATTTCCTGCGCGTGCGCGTGGACGCCGACCTCAACCGGCCCCGTTAGCTTTCCTGAGGATCGCGTAGAGCTGATCCTTCAGGTGCAGTTTTTCCTTCTTCAGGTTTTCCACCTCCAGGGGCGTGCCCGGTTCGAGGTGGGTTTCCATGTTCTGTATCTTCTGGTCCAGCTGGTTGTGCTGGTTGAACAGCTTGGTGAAGTGCGGATCGCTCGCCTTCAGTCGGGAGATCAGCTCGCGGTACTCGGGAAACATCCGGCCGGCTCCTTGCCCCCACTGGAGGGGAGGCTGCTCAGACTGTATCCGCTTTCACGCAATCGGCGAAGTAGCGCTTCTGCCCGTCATTGCCCGTTTCCGTCACCAGGCCGTGGATGTCGGTTTCGAAGCCCGGACACTCGCGCGCGAACTCGCGGTTGAATTTCAGGTAGTCCACGATCTTCTTGTTGAACACCTCGCCCGGGATCAGCAGCGGGATGCCCGGCGGGTACGGCGTGACCAGGCTGGTGGTGATGCGGCCTTCGAGGTCGTCGATGGACACCCGCTCGGTGGTGCGGTGCGCGATGTGGGCGAAGGCGTCGCTGGGCTTCATGGCCGGCGTCAGGTCGCTCAGGTACA
>CAMLQP010000069.1 GCA_946482115.1 uncultured Comamonadaceae bacterium | reverse complement strand
TGGCCGGCTACGGCATCGCCTGGCGCAGCACCTGGGAGGTGGAGGCCGACATCGCCGCCGGCCGCCTGGTGCCGGTGCTCGACGCCTTCGCCGCGCCGCCCAACGGCATCTACGCGGTGTTCCCGCAGCGCAAGCACCTGCCGCTGCGGGTGCGGCTGTGGATCGACTTCCTGAAGCACCACTACGGCCAGCCCGATTTCTGGCGCCAGACCGGGCGCTGAAAAATCCCGCAACAGCTGAGCAACCCGGTAACATGCGCCACGCTTACGCCACCTGGGACCCGCCCGCATGAACGTGACCGCCACCGCCGCGACCGTGCGCCTGACTTGGCTGGCCGACCACCAGAAGCGGCCGCGCGCGCTCTGGCTCGACCCGGGGCCGGCGCCCCAGGACGCCCTGCCCGCCCTGCTGGCCCATGAGGAATGGCGATCGCTGGCGGGCACCATGCCCTGCTGGCTGGACGCCGACACCCACGCCGCGCTCGACCCCGCGCTGCAGCAGGCCGCGGCCGATGCCGGGCTGCGCGTGCTGCCACCGGGGCAGCCGATGCGGGCCGAGGCCGCCTTCCCGGCCGAGGCCGGCGCCGGCGACTGGATCGCCGGTGGCTGGTACCGCCTGCCACCGGGCAAGCCCTCGTCGGGCCAGGCCGCCTCGCGCACGCGCGCCCTGCAGCTGGTGCAGCTGGTCGTCACCGACGCCGACACGCGCGACATCGAGGCCGTGCTGCGCCAGGACGCCACGCTGTCCTACCACCTGCTGCGGCTGGTCAATTCGCTGGCCATGGGCGGCGAGCGCGAGATCACCAGCTTCGCCCAGGCCATCCTGATCCTGGGGCGCCAGCAGCTGCGTCGCTGGCTCAACCTGATGCTGTTCGCCGCGCGCGACGACGACCCGCGCAGCGCCATGCTGATGGCGAACGTGGCCACGCGGGCCCGGATGCTGGAGCTGCTGGCCCAGGCCTGCGGCCACGACCGGCTCGGGCAGGAGCAGGCCTTCATGGCCGGCATGTTCTCGCTGCTGGGCGTGCTGTTCGGCCTGCCGCTGGCCGAGGTGCTCCGGCCGCTGCCGCTGGGCGACACGGTGCAAGCCGCCCTGCTGCGCCAGGAGGGCGAGCTCGGCGCCCTGCTGCTGGCGGTGCAGCAGGCCGAGGCCGGCGACCACCCGGCGCTGGCCGCCTCGCTGGCCGGGCGGGGGCTGGACGCCGCCACGTTCAACGCGTTGCAGGCCGAGGCGCTGCGCTGGATGCTGGACGTGACCGCCTGACCATGCCGCAGACGCCCGACGACCTCTCCCGATGGCTGGCGCTGGCGCGCCAGGCCCGCCACCTGGGCGGCAAGCCGGCGCGCGAAGCGCTGGAGCGGCTGGAACAGGCGCTGGAGCAGGCCCACGAGGCGGCGCTGGCGCTGGTGCCGGTGCTGACCATGGACCTGACCGGCTACCTCACCGGCTGGAACCAGGCGGCCGAGCGCCTGTTCGGCTACCGCGCCGACGAGGTGCTGGGCCGGCACGTGCTGTTCCTCTCGGCCGACGCGGACGAGACGCCGCCCGACTGGCTGCCCGATGGCGAGGACGTGTTCATGGAAGTGCGCCGGCGCAAGAAATCCGGCGAGATCTTCAGCGCCCAGCTGCGGCTGTCGCTGCTCAAGGACGAGGCCGGCTTCCCGCTCGGGCTGCAGGCCCAGGTCAACGAACTGCGCGAGGGCCTGAGCGACAGCGACCGGCTGCACCTGTACCAGCGCATCATCGAGGACAGCAGCCAGGGGGTGCTGATCACCGACGCCAGCGAGCGCATCGTGGTGGTCAACCAGGCCTTCACCCGCATCACCGGCTTCAGCGCGGCCGAGGCCATCGGCAAGACGCCTGACCTGCTGCGCTCAGGCCGGCACGACGCCGCCTTCCGCGAGCAGGTGCGCAACGCGATGCAGGGCCACTACGCCTGGAGCGGCGAGATCGTGGGCCGGCGCAAGGGCGGCGAGGTGTTCCCCCAGGCGGTCTCCATCAGCGCGGTGCGCAACGACGCCGGCGAGGTGACGCACGCGTTCTCCATCTTCAGCGACATCAGCGAACACAAGGAAACCGAGGCGCGGCTGCACCGCCTGGCCAACTTCGACAGCGTGACCGGCGTGCCCAACCGCTCGCTGCTGCAGCAGCTGGTGGGCCAGGCCCTGACTTCGGTGCAGCGCAACCGCAGCCACGGCGCGCTGCTGGTGGTCCAGCTGCAGCGCATCGACTTCCTCTACGACAGCCTCGGCCACGAGGCCACCGACAGCCTGCTGGTGGAGGTCTGCCAGCGCCTGCGCCACGGTCTGCGCGACCAGGACGTGCTGGCGCGCACCGCGCACGACCGCTTCGTGGTGGCGCTGCTCAACGTGCAAAAGCGCGAGCACGCGGCCATCGTCGCGCACAAGCTGCTGTCCGCGCTGGAGCCGCCGGTGCGTGTGGCGGGCAGCGACGTCAAGGTGACCGCCCACGTGGGCATCTCGGTGTTCCCGGAGGACGGCCTGGACACCAGCGCGCTGCTGCGCTGCGCCGAGATGGCGGTCAGCCGCGCGCGCGAGCAGGGCGACAACGTGCCGCTGTTCTACAGCGCCGAGATGAACCGCCGCGCCAGCGAGCACTTCCGCATCGAGACCGAGCTGCGCCACGGCCTCTCCCACGACGAGCTGCTGCTGCACTACCAGCCCAAGGTCAGCCTGCGCAACGGCCGCATCGCGGGCGCCGAGGCCCTGATCCGCTGGAACCACCCGCAGCACGGGCTGGTGCCGCCTGGCCACTTCATCCCGGTGGCCGAGGAAACCCGCCTCATCCTCGAACTGGGCGAATGGGTGCTGGAGGAAGCCTGCCGCCAGATCCGCGCCTGGAGCGACGCCGGCCTGCAGATGCCCCCTGTGGCGGTCAACCTGTCGGTGCGGCAGGTGGACGCGCAGCTGCCGCAGCGCATGGAGGCCCTGCTGCAGCGCCACGGCGTGCGCGCCTCGCAGCTCAAGCTCGAGATCACCGAAAGCGTGGTGATGCGCGGCGCCGAACAGGTGCTGCCGATACTGAACGCGCTGGTGGCCATGGGCCTGTCGATCGCGCTCGACGACTTCGGCACCGGCTACTCCAGCCTGTCCTACCTCAAGCGCTTCCCCATCACCACGCTCAAGATCGACCGCGCCTTCGTGGTCGGCGTGCCGCAGGAAGCCAACGACTGCGCCATCGCCCAGGCCATCGTCACCATGGGGCAGCAGCTGCGCCAGGAAATCGTGGCCGAGGGCGTGGAGACGCGCGAGCAGATGCGCTTCCTGCGTCAGCTCGGCTGCGACCAGCTGCAGGGCTACCTGTTCAGCCCGCCGCTGGGGGCCGACGCCTACGCCCGGCTGGTCGCGGAGGACCGGCGGCTGGACCTGGACTGAGCCCGGGCCGCGCGCGCGCGTCGCCTACACTCGGGGCCTTCTCCACCGGCTGCGCGAACCGGCGTGCTGTTCAACTCCTACGTCTTCCTGTTCATCTACCTGCCCGTCACGTTCGCGGGCTTCATGCTGCTGGGGCGGCTGAGCCGCCCGGCGGCCGTCGCGTGGCTGTTCGGCGCGTCACTGGTCTTCTACGCCTCCTGGGACGCGCGCTACCTGGCGCTGCTGCTGGGCTCCATCACCTTCAACTACGCGGCGGGCCGGCTGCTGGTGCGCTGCGGCGCCCTGACCCGTGCCGGCCGCCTGGCGCTGGCGGCCAGCGTGGGCGCCAACCTGCTGCTGCTGGGCTACTACAAGTACGCCAACTTCTTCGTCGACAGCGTGGCAGCCGTGACGGGCTGGCCCTGGACCCTGCAGGCCGTGATCCTGCCGCTGGGCATCTCGTTCTTCACCTTCACCCAGATCGCCTACCTGGTGGACACCTACCGGGGCGAGGTGCGCGAGGCCAACTACCTGCACTACGGGCTGTTCGTCACCTATTTCCCGCACCTGATCGCCGGGCCGGTGCTGCACCACAAGGAAATGATGCCCCAGTTCGGCGCCGCCGAAACCTACCGCATCGACCCCCGCCACCTCAGCGTGGGCCTCACGCTGCTGGCCATCGGGCTGTTCAAGAAGGTGCTGATCGCGGACGGCATCGGCCCCTTCGCCGGCCCGGTGTTCGACGCCGCCGAGCGCGGCGAGGCGCTGGGCACGCTGGAGGCCTGGGGCGGCGCGCTGGCCTACACCTTCCAGCTCTATTTCGACTTCTCGGCCTACTCCGACATGGCCATCGGCCTGTCGCTGCTGTTCGGCATCCGCCTGCCGCTCAACTTCGACTCGCCGTACAAGGCCGCCAGCATCATCGACTTCTGGCGCCGCTGGCACATGACGCTGTCGCGCTTCCTGCGCGATTACCTCTACATCAGCCTGGGCGGCAACCGCCACGGCAAGGCGCGGCGCCACCTCAACCTGTTCCTGACCATGCTGCTGGGCGGCCTGTGGCACGGCGCCGGCTGGACGTTCGTCGTCTGGGGCGCCCTGCACGGCGTGTACCTGATGATCAACCACGCCTGGCGCTTCCTGGTGCAGGGCCTGGGGCGCGACCCCCTGTTCGCCGGTCCCTTCGGCCGGGTGCCGGGCGTCGCGCTCACGTTCCTCGCCGTGGTCGTGGCCTGGGTGTTCTTCCGTGCCCACACGCTGGACGGCGCCTGGCACCTGCTGCAGGCAATGGCAGGCCTGGGTGCGGATGACAGCCGCTGGACCGTCTATGCCAGCCTGCGCGACGGCGCCAGCAAGCTGCGCGACGCGCTGCTGCTGTGCGCGCTGGTCGTCTGGACCCTGCCCAACGCCCAGCAGCTGCTGCACGACCACCGGCCCGCGCTGCAGTCGTCCGCGCAGCCGGCGCGCTGGCAGTGGCGGCCCAACCTGCGCTGGTTCCTGTTCACGGTGGTGTTGCTGGTGTGGTCCCTCAAGGAAATGGGTGGCGTGAGTGAGTTCCTCTATTTCCAGTTCTGACACCCGCGCCTACCGCCGTTTCGCCGGCGCCCTGGTGACGCTGGTGCTGCTGCCGGGCGCCCTGCTGTTCGGCTGGGCCATCCGCCTGGGGCCGGTCGACGGCGACCTGACCCGGGTGGGCGCCTTCTCGGAGCAGGATCACGGCTGGAACGGCGTGCAGCACATCCACTCCCGGGTCCTGTACCAGACGGGCGCCTACGACCGGCCCTTCGATGTGGTGGTGCTCGGCGACTCCTTTTCGGTCGCCATGCCGCAGCACCAGTGGCAGAACGCCCTGGTCGAGGCCACCGGCCTGTCGGTGCTGACACGCAACATCTACGACACCCGGCTTGACACGCTGCTGGCCTCGCCCGCCTACCGCGACCACCCGCCAGCCTATGTGGTGCTGCAGATCGTCGAGCGGCAGCTGCCCGAGCTGCTGGCGCAGCAGGCCACCTGCGACCCGGCGGCGGCCAGCCAGCCCCGCCCACCCGCCGTGGCGCTGCCGGACCGGCCCACAGGCCCGCCGGCCAGCCGCGTGCCGCTGGAGCGCGTCAAGACCTGGTCCGGCTGGCAGGACGTGCGGGCCGAGTTCGCGGCCAAGCACCTGGCCTACGGGCTGCTGCGCCGCTGGACGGATTTCCAACCCGGCAAGGCCCGCGCCCTGGCCCTTCAGCGCGACGACCTGCTGTCCAGCACGCGCGCGGACACCCTGCTGGTGTTCCGCGCCGACATCGACAAGACCGCGCAATGGGACCGGGTGACGCTGGACGGACTGGCCTGCCTGGCCCACGGCGCGCGCGCCAAGGTGGAGCGCAACGGCCGCACCCGCTTCGTGCTGATGGTGGCGCCCGACAAGCTCACCGCCTACGCGGCCCAGCTCCGGGATGAAGTGCTGCGCGGGGCCAGCCGCCTGCCGGCGCTGGCCGAGCGGCTGCCCGATCTGGTGCCCAGGCTGGACCTGGCCCTGCAGCAGGCCGTGGCCACCGGCACCCGGGACGTCTACCTGCCGAACAACACCCACTGGGGCATTGCGGGCCACGACGTGACAGCCCGGGCGCTGCTGGATTTCCTGCGGCGCCCGGCGCCCGCGGTCAGCGCCACCAGTCCAGCCGGCGCGCCGCCAGCGGCGACTCCTGCCGGGACTGGCGCAGCGCCTGCGCCCGCAGCACGGTAGACACCAGCGCCGGGCCGCGGCCGGCACGCACCAGCACCTCGCCCAGCGGCCCCGCCACCGTGCTCAGGCCACCGTAGCGGGTGGCCCCCTCGCGCCCGCAGGCGTTGGCGTAGACCACGTGGACACGGTTTTCGTAGGCGCGCACCGGCACCAGCAGGCGCTGCACCTCGTCGAACTCGCGCATGTTCGCCGTCGGCACCAGCACCGCGTCCGCGCCCTGCAGCGCGAGCGCGCGCACGGATTCCGGAAACTCCACGTCATAGCAGATCAGCAGCCCCAGCCGCCACCCGCGCCAGGCAAACACGGCCGGCGCGCGGGTGCCGGGCGTGAACTGCGTGGCGTCGCCTGTGCCGTAGAGATGCAGCTTGTCGTAGTCGGCCAGCGCGCGGCCGTCGGGGCCCACGGCGCGTGCCGCGTTGAAGGGCCGGCCGTCCGGGTTGTGCCGCGGGTAGCCGTAGGCGATGGCGATGCGGTGGCGCCGCGCGATGCGCGCCACGGCCCGCGCCATCGGTCCGTTGGCCGGCTCGGCCAGGGCCGCCACCCGTTCGGGGCCGATCAGGTAGCCGGTCAGCGCCATCTCGGGCGTCACCAGCAGGTCGGCGTCGGCCTGGGCGGCCGCGGCATCCAGCGCGGCCAGGGCCTGCTCCACGGTGGCCGCGTAGGGCGCCTGCCAGAGCGCGACGCGCAGGTCTCGTGTCGGGCCGTTCATTCGGGCAGGGCCATGGGGCCGATGGCGTGGAAACACTCGCCCGGACCCGGGTTGTCGGGGTGGCAGGCGCCGCCGAGGTGGCGCACCACACCCCAGACCGCGTTGAGGGCGGTCTGCACCGCCCCCTCGACCCAGGCGGGCGTGAAGGAGACGTCGTCGCCGGCCAGGAAGATGCCCCGCTCGGCCTCGGGCAGGTCGTCCTGCATGAAGTGGCCGTACATGCGGTGGTTGTAGCGGTAGTGACCCGCGAGCGCTCCCTTGAAGGCGCCAAGGAAATGGGGGTCGGACTCCCAGGAGACGCAGATCGGCTCGCCCACGATGTGGCTGGCGATGTCCACGTCGGGGTAGATCTTGCGCAGCGCCGACAGCGCGAGCTGCACGCGCTTGGTGCTGTCGTACGGCATCACCTTGAGCGCGTCGTTGGTCCAGGCATAGGACAGGCAGATCACGCCGGGCTGGTCCGGCCCGTTGTCGAACAGGTAGGTGCCGCGCGTGTGGCGATCGGTCAGCGTCATGCCCATGGTGGGCCAGCCGTCGGCCTTGAGGTCGTTCCAGAATGGCCGGTCCACCATCACGAAGGTCTTGGACGACTGCGCGTAGCGCGTGCGGTCCAGCGCCATCCAGAGCTTGGGCGAGAACAGCGATTCCTCGACCGCGATCTGGGTGGTCAGCAGCCAGCTCTGGCAGGTGACCAGCACCGCCGGATAGCGGCGCGTCGTGCCCCAGGCGTCGGTCACGTCCAGCTGGCCATCGCCGGCGCGGGCAATGGCCGTGACCGCCGGGCGGGGCGCGCCCTGGTGCAGCCCCGCCAGCGTGGTGCCGGCGGGCCAGTGCTCGAGGCGCTCCGGCGCGTGGCGCCACAGGCCCAGCGGCACCTGCTGCGCGCCACCCACGATCAGGCGCTGGTTGTCCTCGCAGCCGGTCAGCACCACGCGCAGGATCTCCAGCATGGTGTTGGGGAAGTCCGCGTCCCATCCGCCGGTGCCGAAGCCGACCTGGCCGAACACCTCGCGGTGGCGGAAGGACAGCCGGGAGAACGCCCGTGACTGCGCGATGAAGTCATAGAAAGTGCGGTCGTCCCACAGGGGCACCAGGCGGTTCCACAGCGCCTTGAGGCGCGGCACGTCGCGCTCGCGCAGGGCGGTCTGCAGCCCGGAGAAGCCGGCGTCCTCCTCCAGCGCCTGGGCCCAGGCGTCGGCCACCTCCTGGAACGTCGCGGGCAGGTCGGCCAGCGAGCGCGCCCAGTGGGTCTGCCCCTCGAGCTCGATCACGGTGCAGCCGGCCACGGGCGTGAGCGGGTTGGGAAACGGCCGGGTCTGCAGCCCCAGGCGGTTGACGTAGTGGTAGAAGGCCGTGGACGAGGTCGGGAAGCGCATGCCGCCGAGCTCGGCCACCACGCCGCCGCCGCCCTCGAACGCCTGCGAGCGCAAACGCCCGCCCATGCGCGACGCCTCGTAGATGACGGGCTTGAGGCCGAGCTTCATGAGCTCGTAGGCCGCGGTCATGCCCGCCATGCCGGCGCCCACGATCGCGACTTCGGTGCCCCGCCGGGCGGCGGGCAATGTGCCCAGGCCCGCCGGGTGGGCGATCCAGTCATCGAACGCGAACGGGAAGTCGGGTCCGAAGATGGTGACGGGTTTTTCCATGTCCTTTTTTCTCCCTGCCAGTCAAACAATCCAGACGATCCCGCCAGTTGCGCCCGGGCGGGGCGGGTGGCGACGCGGGTGACAGGCGCGTCAGAACAGGCTGGCCACCAGCCAGGCGGCCGTGCCCCACATCATGAGCGCCACAGCGCCGTCCAGCCACCGCCACACGGCCACGGAATTCAGCCGGCGGCCCAGCCAGAAGACTGCGAGCCCGAGCGCGCAGAACCACAGCAGCGAGCCGGTGGCCGCGCCCAGCCCGAACACCGCGCTGCCCTGGCCGTAGGCCAGCGAGGCGGTGCCGATCAGCACCGCCGTGTCCAGCCAGGCATGGGGGTTGAGCCACGAAAAGGCCAGCGCGGACCACAGCGCCTGACGGCGGGTCATGGCCTGGGGTTCGGCCGGGACGTCCAGCCCGGTGCGGCCGGCCGGCCACAGGAAGCGGCGCAGCGCCTGCCAGCCATAGACCGCGAGGAACAGCGCGCCCGCGCCCACCAGCGCGCCCATCAGCTTGTCCGACAGCCCGCCCAGCTGGGCCAGGCCCAGCACGCCGATCGAGATCAGGACCACGTCGGTGACCACGCACACCGCGATGGTGAGCCAGACGTGCTGGCGCTGCAGGCCCATGCGCAGCACGTGCGCGTTCTGCGGGCCGATGGCCATGATCAGCGACAGGCTCAGCACCATGCCGGACGTGAAGGCGGGAGACAACGAGAGGACGGGCAGCGCAACGGCCATGACAACACCTGCTAACAGCAACCAACGGGGATTCATTGGCTGCCAGTGTCGCCGATCGGCGCTCCATATTAAACTCATTTAATTCATTCTCCATTTCATCAAGTTTTTCTTGACAACATGCTCGACAGCAAACCGCTCGATGCCCTGGCCGCCGTGGTGGAGCATGGCGGCTTCGGTCCGGCCGCGCGGGCCCTCAACCTGACGCTGGCCGCCGTCTCGCTGCGCATCAAGGGGCTGGAGGCCGAGCTGGGCCAGCGCCTGCTGGTGCGGGGCAAGACGGTGCGCGCCACCGCCGCCGGCCAGGCGCTGCTGACCCACGTCAAGCAGGTGCGCAGCATGGAGGCCGACCTGCTGGCCGGGCTGCACGGCACAGCCGGGGGGCGCAAGGCCTGGCAGACCCTGGGCGTGGCGGTCAACGCGGATTCAGTGGCCAGCTGGCTGCTGCCCGGCGTGGCGCCGCTGCTGACGCGCCACCGGCTGCTGCTGGACATCCTAATCGACGACCAGGACCACACCCACGACGCCCTCAAGAGCGGCGACGTGATGGGCTGCGTGACCGCGCTGGCCGAACCCATGCGCGGCTGCCTGGCCGAACCGCTGGGCGTGATGCGCTACCGCTGCGTGGCCTCACCCGCGCTGGCGCAGGCCTGCCGCGACACCGGCGGCCAGCTGTCGGTCCACCGGCTGCTGGCCCAGCCGGCCATCATCTTCAACCGCAAGGACGCGCTGCAGGACGCTTTCCTGGCCCAGCACTTCGGCCTGCGCCAGCCGGCCTACCCGCGCCACTTCGCGCCGGCGGTGGACGCCTTCGAGACCGCCATCGCGCTGGGCATGGGCTGGGGCATGGTGCCCGAATACACCCTGGCGGCCCGCCCCGGCGCCTACGAGGAGCTGCTGCCCGGCGCCACGGTGGACGTGGCGCTGTACTGGCAGCACTGGGCGCGCGAGGCGCCGTCGGCGCAGCGGCTCACCGCAGCGGTCAAGGCGGCAGCACGCCTGCACCTGGCGCAGGCTCCCGCAGGCATCAGGCCGGCCAGTTGACCGGCGGCAGCGATTCGAAGCCAGGTCGGGCGAACAGGTAGCCCTGGAACAGGCGTATGCCCATGGCCCGGAGCTGCTCCAGCTCCTTGACCGATTCCACACCCTCGGCGATGACGTCGATGCTCAGGGCCCGGCAGACCCCCAGGATGCCCGTCACGATGGCCTGGCGCACCGGGTCGGCATGAATGTCCCGGACCAGCTGCATGTCCAGCTTGATGATGTCGGGCTGGAACTCGGCCAGCAGGTTCAGCCCCGAGTAGCCGGCGCCGAAGTCGTCGATGGCGGTGCGGAACCCGTGCCGCTTGTACTCGCGGATGATGCTCAGCAGGTGGTTCTTGTCCACCAGCTTCTCGTTTTCGGTGATCTCGAAGATCAGCCGGTTGGTCGGGAAGTTGTAGCGGCGCGCCGCCTCCAGCGTGGCCCGGATGCAGGTGGCGGCCTGGTAGACCGCATTGGGCAGGAAGTTGATGCTGACATCGCAGGGGATGGCCAGGCGCGCCGCCAGCTCCACCGCCTTGACGCGGCACGACTGGTCGAAGATGTAGCGGTTGTCCTCGTTCACCTGGTCGAGCACGCTGGCGGCGCCCGCGCCGTCCAGCCCGCGGATCAGGGCCTCGTAGGCGAGCAGGCTGTTGTCGCGCACGTTCACGATGGGCTGGAAGGCCATCGTGAAATCGAACGGCAGCGGCTCGCGGTCGCGGCAGGCGTTGCAGGCCTTGATCAGCTCGAAAGGTTTCGTCATGCGGCAGTCGATGGTTTCAGAGTTTTTCGGTCTCGCCCGCCTTGGGCTGCCATTTCATCAGGCGTTTTTCCACCACGCCCACGGCGGCGTCAAGCACCAGCGCGAACACCGTGAGCACCAGGATGCCGGCCATCACGGTGTTGATGTCGAACGCGCCCTCGGCCTGCAGGATCAGGTAGCCGACGCCGCGCGAGGAGCCCAGGTACTCGCCCACCACCGCGCCCACGAAGGCCAGGCCGACCGAGGTGTGCAGCGAACTGAACACCCAGCTCATGGCGCTGGGCACGTACACATGCCGCAGCAGCTGGCGCTGGCTGGCGCCCAGCATGCGGGCGTTGCTCAGCACCACCGGGCTGACTTCCTTGACGCCCTGGTAGACGTTGAAGAAGACGATGAAGAACACCAGCGTCACCCCCAATGCCACCTTGGACGCCACGCCGAGGCCGAACCAGACCGCGAAGATGGGCGCCAGGATGACGCGCGGCATGGAGTTCATGGCCTTGATGTAGGGGTCGAGGATGGCGGCAGCCATGGGGCTGAGCGCCAGCCACAGCCCGCAGGCCAGGCCCATGAGGGTGCCGATGCCGAAGGCCAGCGCGGTCTCCAGCAGCGTGATCCAGAGGTGGCCGTAGATGTCGGCGTTGGTGAAGAACCAGTCCCAGATGCGCCCGAACACCTTGAGCGGCTCGCCGAAGAAGAAGGCCGCCTGCATGTCGTTCTCGAACACGAAGGGCGGCATCAGGCCGGGCTTGGTCAGCACGTGCCAGGCGCCGAAGAAGACCACCAGCACCAGGGCCTGCCACCCACGGATGGTGGCGGGACGGGGTTTGATGAGGTTCCACATG
>CAMLQP010000068.1 GCA_946482115.1 uncultured Comamonadaceae bacterium | reverse complement strand
AGTAGGCCGCGCCCATGAAGCCGAACAGCAGCCACACGATGAGCAGGTTGGTGTGCACCATCCGCGCCACGTTGAACGGGATGTAGGGGAAGAACAGGTCCCCGATCACGTACTGCAGGCCCAGCGTGATGCCGAAGATGATCTGCCCGGCAAACAGCGCCATGGCTGCGATGAAATAGAGCTTCGAGACCGATTGGCTCTGGTACTTGAGTGTTGGAATGTGCATGGTGTCGGTCCCTCTTCAGCCTTCGATGTTGGGTGGCCACTTCTCGGTGTTGATCTCGCCCGTCCACTTGAGGAACTCCACGAGGTCATCGAGCTGCTGGTCGGTGAGGTTGAACTGCGGCATCTGGCGGCGGTGCGGCGCGCCCGTGGGCTGGGCCTTGATCCACGCCTTGATGAAGTCCGGGCCGCGGCGCTGGTAGACATTGCCCAGCTCGGGCGCAAAGTACGCGCCTTCGCCCAGCAGGGTGTGGCAGCCGATGCAGTTGCGCGTCTCCCAGATCTTCTTGCCCGCCACCACGGCCGGGGTGATGGCCTGGGCGTTGGAGCGCTCCGGAATGCGGCGCTCGCTGTCGAACACAATGGCGGCAAACAGCAGGGCGAAGAACACCGTGCCCCCGTAGAACATGTTGCGGGCCATCTGCTTGGTGAACCCGCTGTGTGATTGGCTCATTCGAAGCCCTCCTTGAAATGGACGGCTATATCCTCCCAATTTGCTCGGCTTTTTTCCTTGAACCGGTTCAAGGAATGCGCAGCTGCCCCCGGTTTTGCTGTGCGAAGACTTCAAGCAAAAACGGCCCCCAGCGCTTGTGCAGCAAGCGCAAGCAGCTATTGATTTGATAGTGACGGTGCAGGTGCTGGCTGACTGGCTAGCGCGGCCACAGGGTTGCCGCCAGCACCAGCAGCACCACCGCTGCCAGCCAGCCCAGCAGCAGCCGGCGCCACAGCGCGGGGGCGTGGCGCAGCTCCATGTAGTCCAGCACGATGAGGCAGCCCTTGCCGGCGGACAGGGCCATCACCACCACGGCCGCGCCGGTGCCCAGGCCTTGCGCGCCGGCGCGTTCGCCCAGCCAGGTGGTGAGGGCCGTGGCGGCCAGCAGGGCCAGCCAGATGGCGTTGGTGCGGCGGTGGGGGTGTTTCATCCAGATCCTCATCGCAGCACGTAGACCAGTGGGAAGAGCACCATCCACAAGAGATCCACCATGTGCCAGAACACGGCGCCCGTCTCCAGGGCGTGGCACTGCTGCGGCCCGTAGGCCCCGCGCCGCGTGGGCGCCCACAGCACGGCAAAGATGATGCAGCCCACGGCGGCGTGCAGGAAGTGAAAGCCCGTGAGCATCACGTACAGCAGGTAGAACGTGTTCTCGGCCACGTCGATGCCCTCGCGCCACTTGTGTGCGTATTCCAGGCTCTTGAACACCAGAAAGCCGCAGCCGCACGCCAGCGCGCCCAGCAGCCAGCGCGCCCCCTGGCGCGAGCGGCCGGCCCGCACGGCCTGCACACTGCGCGCCGCGCACCAGCTGGCGGACACCAGCAGCACGGTGTTGGTGGCGCCGGTGGACAGGTCCAGCGTGGCCTGGCCCGCCGCGAACAGCGCGGGCTCGCGCAGGCGCGCAAAGGCAAAGGCGGCAAACAGGATGCCGAAGGTGAGCAGCTCGGCCAGCACCAGCAGCCACACCACCAGGTCGCCCACCAGGCGCGGCGGTGCGGCGGTGGCCCGGGACATTGCGGCGCCGCTCAATGCGAAGTCCCTTCCGAGCGCGTGATCTTGTTCCACACGTTGTACTTGCCCACGGGCTTGCTCATGGGCAGGCGCTTGACCTCCTTGAACGTCGCGGCGTCGTACACGATGAGGGCGCCCTGCATCTCCCACACGCTGGCCAGCGCCAGCCGGCCGTCGCGCGTGAACTCGATGTGCGCCAGCGTCTTGCCCGGCTCGCGCACGGTGGCCACGGGTTGCAGCGTGGCCTTGTCGATGATGGTGAGCGTGTCCTTGGCCGTGGCGCTCATCATCGAGTCCGTCCAGGCGTAGGGCGTGTTCTCGTGGCTGCGCATGAAGAAGCCGGGCCCCGGCGTGGGGATGCTGGCCACGGGCTTCCAGGTGGTCATGTCGATCACGTCGATGCTGCCGCCCTGCAGGTTGGGCGAGGCCAGCACCGTGGTGCCCTGCCAGGCAAAGGTGATGCCCGAGCCCAGGTGCGGCATGCCGGCAATGGGCAGGTCGGCAATCTTGCGGCGCACGTCCAGGTTGACCACTTGCGCGGTGGCCGGCGCGGCGGCGGTCTTGCCATCCTGCGCAGCGGCCGGGGCCGCGTCCTTGGGGCGCGTGGCGCCCAGCACGTGGCGGTAGCTCTGGTCGAAGAAGAAGTCGTCCAGCGGCTCATCGAGCGGCGTGCGGCGCACGCCCAGGTAGCCGGGCTTGGCAATGGCCTCGCCCATCTTGTAGTCGTGCACCAGGCCGTCGTGGATGGGGGCGGCCTGCGGGTCGTACGAGATCTCCCAGATCTCCGGAATGTCCTTGAGCGCCACCACGAAGCTCTTGCGCGGCGCGGCGTCGTACACCGCCGACACGCGGGAGCTTCGCTTGCCGTCCAGCGTGCGTGCGTCGTAGGTGCGCACCAGTTGCAGGTCGCTGTCGAACAGGGCCAGCGTGTGCGGCAGGTAGTTGGCGGCCATCACCCAGCGCCCGTCGCCGCTCACGGCCACATTGCGCATGTTGAGGCCTGCGCGCACCTCGGCCACCACGCGCAGGCGGTACAGGTCGTACTTGGTGATCCAGCCATCGCGTGAGCCGAAGTACACGTACCGCCCATCCGGCGAGAACTTCGGGCCCCCGTGCAGCGCAAAGCGGCTGGCAAAGCGGGTGATGACTTCCAGGCGGTCGCCGTCGAGCAGGCTCACATGGTGGTCGCCGCCTTCCACCACCACGAAAAGGTTCATCGGGTCCGCTGGCCACAGTGGCGTGGCGGGCTCGTCCGCCGGTGCGGGGTGGAATTCGCGCGAGGCGCGGATGTCGTCCTCCGTCCAGCGCGGCGCGGGCAGCACCGGGGTGCGGATGAACGCGCCCAGCGCCTGGATCTCGGCGGGCGAGAGCAGGCCGGCAAAGGCCGGCATCTGCGTGGCCGTGCGGCCCTGGGCGATGACGCGCAGCGCCTCGGCCGCGGGCAGGCGGGCCAGGCTTTCGGGCAGCAGGGCCGGGCCCATGCCGCCCGTGCGCTGCGCGCCGTGGCAACTGGCGCAGTGGGTGGCGAAGAGGCTGGTGGCGTCGACGTTGGCGTTGGCACTCGTGCTGGTGCTGGCCTGCTGGGCCATGGCGAGGTCCCAGCCCATCCAGCACAGGCCTGCGACCAGGGCCGCGCGGCCTGCACCGGCCAGCCAGGCGCGCCACCGGCGCGGGGGCGTTGCAAGGGTTTCAGGCATGGGCTTGCTCCCGGATGGGGATGGTGATGCGCTGGCGCGGGCAGTGCGGCGCGCTGCTGGCGGCGGTTGGTGCGCCGATCTCTTCGTCTTCCAGGTAGCAGCCCGGGTCCTCGGCCCAGGCGTTGCCCGTCAGCTGCTGGGCGCGCACCCGGGTGTTGCCGCCGCACAGCGCCAGGTAGCGGCACTGTGCGCAGCGGCCCTGCACCGGCCGGGGCTGCTGCTTGAGCCCGGCCATCAGCGGGTCCGACGTGTCGCTCCAGATGGCCGAGAATGGCCGCTCCCGCACGTCGCCCAGCGTGTGGTGCCACCACATGGTGTCCGGGTGCACCAGGCCCAGGTTGTCGATGTTGGCCACATTCAGCCCGCTGGCGTTGCCGCCCCAGGCCGCCAGGCGCTGCGCCAGCGCGGGCGCCCACTGCGGCAGGTGCGCCTGCACCCACCGCAGCAGGAAGGGGCCGTCGGCATCGTTGTTGCCCGTCACGTACTCCTCGGCCAGGCCCGCTTGCGCGGCCTCCCAGGCGCGCTCGAACAGCAGCGTGAGCGCCGCGCGCGTGGCCTGGAACTGCGCGTCTTTGCCGCGGTGGATGTTGCCGCGCCCAGCGTAGTTGAGGTGCGAGAAGTAGAACTTGTCGATGCGCTCCTCGCGCATCAGTGCCAGCAGGGCGGGCAGGTCGTGCGCGTTCATCGCGGTCATCGTGAAGCGCATGCCCACCTTCACGCCGCGGTCGCGCAGCAGCTTGAGGGCGTTCAGGCTCCGGTCAAACGCGCCCTGCATGCGCCGGAAGCGGTCGTGGGTGTCGCGCAGGCCGTCCAGGCTGATGCCCACGTAGTCAAACCCCATGGCCGCAATGCGGTCGGCCAGGGGCGCGTCGATCAGCGTGCCGTTGGTGGACAGGCCGGTGTAGAAGCCCATGTCCCGTGCGCGCGCGGCGATGTCGAAAATGTCCGGCCGCATCAGCGGCTCGCCGCCGGAGAGGATGAGCACGGGCACGCCGTAGGCACGCAGGTCGCGCATCACCGCAAACACCTCTTCGCGCGTCAGCTCGCCCGCGTAGTCGTGGTCGGCCGAGAGGGCATAGCAGTGCTTGCAGGTGAGGTTGCAGCGCCGGATCAGGTTCCAGATCACGACGGGGCCCTGCGGGCCTTTGGGCGGGCGGCTGCGCACGGCCGGGTAGGCGCCAGCCGCCTCGGCAGCGGCGAGCTCGCGCAGGTATTGGCTAATCCTGAACATCGTGGGAGCCTTTCAAGCGCAGGCCAGTTTTTTTCAGAATGGCCGTGGAGTAGAGGATGTCGTGCGCGCGGCACGCCGGGCCCAGCAGCGCGGCCACCACATCCGCCTGGCGCTGCACTTCATCGCGCGAGCGGCCGTGCAGCATGGCGAACAGGTTGTAGGGCCACTCGGGCAGGTGGCGTGTGCGGCGGTAGCAGTGGCTCACGCCCGTGAGCTGGGCCACCTGGCGGGCCAGCGCGTCCACTTGGTCGTCCGCCACGTCCCACACGCTCATGCCGTTGGCGGTGAAGCCCAGGCGGTAGTGGTTGGGCACGGCGCCAATGCGGCGCACCAGGCCCTCGTCCAGCATGGCCGCGAGCCGCGTGCGCACGCGCTCGCCGTCCACCCCCAGCATGGCGCCCACGGCTTCGTACGGGCGCGCCACCAGGGGCAGGCCGCTTTGCACGGCGGCGATGAGGGCGCGGTCAAAGGCGTCCAGGGCCATGGCGGTCTCCTTCGGCGGGCAGCAGCGGCAGGCGCAGTTCCACGCGGTACTCGTGCTCCTTGGGGAACTGGAACACCGGCAGGCCCGTGGCCTGCTCGATGCGCTGCGCGGCGCGGGCCACGCCCTCGGCCGACTCGGCGGCCAGCACGAACCACATGTTCAGCTGCGGGTGGTCGCGGCGGTAGTTGTGGGCCACCTCGGGCTGGGCGTTCACCAGGGTGGCCACGTCGTCAAAGCGCTCGGGCGGCACCGCCAGCGCGGCCAGCATGAACTGGCCGCCGGCGCGCTCGATCTGGAACAGCGGCCCGAAGCGGGTGAGCACGCCGCTGGCAAGCAGCTGGTGCAGGCTTTCGATGACCTGGTCCTCGCTCCAGCCCAGGGCCTGCCCCACGGCGGCAAAGGGCCGGTCCACCAGCGGAAAGCCGCCGTGCAGGTAGTCCACCAGTTGCAGCTGGTCGTGTCTAAGCATGGGTGGCCTCCTGCGTGGCGGGGGCGGCGGCGAACCGGCGCGGGCCGCGCTGCGTGAAGCGCCGCAGCGAGAACAGCACCTCGCGCCGGTGGTGGGCCATGCCGGCGCGCTGCGCGGCTTGCTGCACCAGGGCCAGCACTTCGCCGCGCTCCCGCCCGTGCACCATGCAGTACAGGTTGTAGCCCCACTGCGCTGCGCGGGCGCGCCGGTAGGCCAGGGTGACGCCGGGCTGGCAGGCCAGCCGCGCGCCGCAGGCATCCACCTCGTCGTCCGGCACGTCGAACACGGTCATGGCGTTGGCGGTGTAGCCCACCTCGTGGTGGCGCACCACCATGCCGAAGCGGCTCAGGGTGCCCTGGGCCAGCCAGCGCGACAGGGTGTCCAGTACGTCGCCCGTGGTCCAGCCCAGCGCCTCAGCCCAGGCGTCAAAGGGCCGCGGCACCAGCGGCAGGCCTTGCTCTGCCAGGGCCGCCAGTCCGGTTTCGTGCGGGGCCACGGGCCGGGTGGCGCTGCGGGTGATGCCGCCCGCGGCGGCGCTGGGCTGCGCCAGGTCGAACGACAGGTCGATGCGGTAGGGCTGCAGCATGGGCAGGCGCAGCACGGTGAGGCCCGTGTCCTGCTCGATCTGCGCCAGCAGTGCTTCCAGCGCGGCGGGCGTGGCGGCGTTGGCCACGAACCAGAGGTTCAGTGCGTTCTCGCGCTCGTAGTTGTGGCTCACGCCCGGGTGGCGCGAGACGGCGGCGGCCACGGCTTCCAGCCGCTCGCGCGGCACCGCCATGGCGGCCAGCAGGCCGGCACCGCCCGCACCGGGCGCGAACACGCCGCCGATGCGGCCGAGCACGCCGGCCGCCTGCAGGCGCTGGCAGGTTGCGATCACGTCGCCCGCAGGCCGCCCCAGCGCCTGGCCCAGCGCGTCGAACGGCGCGGGGCGCAGTGGAAAGCCGCGCTGCCAGGTGTTGAGCAGGGGCAGGTCGTGCGTGGGGCTTGTCGGCACCATGCTAGAACCCCATGCGCTGCGCGCGCGCCGTCAAGAAGATGCCGCTGGGCGCCTGGGCCTGCAGCGTGGCCTGGGTGGCCAGGGTGGCGGTGTCCAGCACCACCACCTTGTCGTCGTCGCGGCAGCTGATCCACACCGACTCGCCGCGCGGGGTGAATTCCATGTGCATCACGGCCTTGCCCGGCTGCAGTGTGGCCCCCACGCGCTGCGCCACGGTGTCGATGACCTGCACGCGGTGGTAGTCGGGCACGGCAAAGTTCACCCACACCTGGCGGCCGTCAGGCCGCGCCATTACGAAAACGGGCTGGCCGGCCACCGGGATGCGGCCGACTTCATCCCATGTGGCGGTGTCCACCACCAGCACCTCATGGCGGCCGATGGCCGGCAGGTAGGCATGGCGCCCCGCCACGGCCCAGCCGCGCAGGTGCGGCATCTTGAACACGGGCAAGGGCTGCTGGCCGCGGCCATAGCCCGCCAGGATGCGGCGCGCCACCGGCTGCTCGGCCCAGGTGTCCACCAGCGCCAGGCCGTCTTCCCCAAACAGCCCGGCGATGTAGTGGCGGCCATCGGGCGTGACCAGCGCGTCGTAGGGCTGGCGGCCGATGCCGTCGATGCGCGTCACGCGCGGCCGGTCGGGATCGGTGCAGTCGGCCATGCAGATCGCGTCGGCATCGAACAGGCTGTAGATGAAGCGCCGCCCGGGCAGGTCGGCCAGGCCCACCACGCGGGAGCGCTGGCCGTCGGCCGTGAACGCCGGGATGTCGGCCCGCAACGCGAGGGTGGCGGCGTCAAACACCTTCACGCCGCCAGGCGTGTAGTTCTGCGCGGCCACCAGGGTGCCGTCGGCACTGATGGCCCCGCCGATGGAGTTGCCCGCCTGCAGCTCGCGCGCGGTGATGCGCCGGGTCAGCAGGTCGATGCGCGTGAGGGCGCCGTCGCGACCAAACACGTAGGCATGGCGGCCATCGCGCGAGAACACCACCGAGGCATGCGACAGGTCGCCCAGCCCGCTGACGCGGGCCAGCACGGACCGGTGCGTGGTGTTCACGAGCAGCACCGCGCCGGTGGCCCGCTCCACGACCAGGCCCAGGTCGCCGGTGCCCATGAGGGGGGATTCGGGCGGTTGCAATGTGGCGCAGCCGCTGGCCAGCAGTGGCAGTGCCGCCAGGCCGAGGAGAAGGGGGCGTCGTTTCATGGCGAGGTGCGTGGAGGCCACGGAGGGAAGCCGCCGGCCAGCTGCTCGGCAATCCACAGGGCCTCGGCTTCGGTGACAAAGGTGCGCCAAGGCGGCATGGGCGTGCCCGGGCGGCCGTGAAAAATGGTGGCGGCCAGGGACGCTGCAGGTTTGTCCGCCAGCGCCGCAGGGGTGAGCGGCGGGCCCAGCCCGCCCGTGAGGTGCATGCCGTGGCACGAGCCGCAGTCCTGCCGCACCATGCGCACCAGTTCGCGCTGGCGTTCGGGCGTGCCCGGCACCTGCGCTGCCGCCCCGGCACAAGCCAGGGCATAAATCAGCAGCATGGCGGGGCGGGTGGAGGCAGGCATGGAAGGCTCGCGCAGCGGCTCAGGACTTCAGAATGAACTCGACCGCGGCCTTCAGGTCGGCGTCGTCGATCTTGTCCGGCCCGTTGGGTGACATCGGAATCGGCCCGAACACGCCGGAGCCACCCTTGCGGATCTTGTCGACCAGCTGCGCCGTCACGTCCTTGCCCTTGTACTTGGCCGCGATGTCTTTGAACGCGGGTCCGACCAGCTTCTTGTCCTTGGCATGGCAGGCCATGCAGCCGGCCTTGTTCATGGCTTCTTCGGGGGAGGCGGCGCTGGCGGCACCGGCGCAAAGCGCCAGGGCCGCAGCGACGGCCAGAGGCCCTGTCAGATGGTGTCTCATTGTTTGATCCTGTGATTGGGATGGGTTGCCTGGGCGCCAAACACTGTCTTCTGCCTACGCACCCGCGCGGCCTAAGACCAGCAGCCGCCGGGGAACTGGCTCTACCAGGCCCCTGGCGGCGTCCCCCTGGGGGGAAGGCGCCGCAGGCGACTCAGGGGGGCATCAATAGATGTCGTGCTGGGTGTTGTAGACGTTGAAGTGCCCCGTGGGCGTGATCAGGCGCGGGTCCTTGATCACGGCCTTGAGCTTGAGCGTCTTGTCGTCCACGATCACGAGCGCGCTTTCCTTGTTCTTGGCGCTCCACACCGAGAACCACACCTCGTCGCCAGCCTTGTTGAACTCCGGCTGCACCACGCGCTTGGCGCCGTCGTCTTTCAGGCCCGCCCACTCCGCCACGGGCAAGGTCACGAAGCCCTTGTCGAGGTTCTTGATGTCGTAGACCACGATGGACTGCGAGATCTTCGGATCAGGATTGAGCGGTGCATCCGAGTACAGGTGCGTGCTCTTGGGGTGGCTCTTGATGAACAGCGCGCCGCCGCCCGGGCCGGTGAGCTTGGCCACTTCCTTGAAGGCGTACTGCTTGTGCTTCTTGGGGTCGGTGCCGATGAGCGAGATGGTCTCGTCGCCCAGGTGGCCCGTGGCCCACACGGGACCGTATTTGGGGTGCAGGAAGTTGGCGCCGCGGCCGGGGTGGGGGATCTTGCCTACTTCGGTGATGGCGGCCAGCTTGCCTTCCTTGGCGTCGATGGCGGCGATCTTGTTGCTGTTGTTGGCGGCCACCATGAAGTAGCGCTTGCTGGAATCCCAGCCGCCGTCATGCAGGAAGGGCGCGGAGCCGATCTCGGTGACCTTGAGCGCGTCGATGTTGGAGTAGTCCACCATCAGCGTCTTGCCGGTTTCCTTCACGTTCACCACGAACTCGGGCTTGAAGTGGGAGGCGACAATGGAGGCCACGCGTGGCTCGGGGTGGTATTCCTGCGTGCCGACCACCATGCCGCGGGTGCTCACGATCTTCTTGGGCTCCAGCGTGTCGCCGTCCATGATGGTGTATTGGGGCGGCCAGTAGCTGCCCGCGATGGCCAGCTTGTCCTCATAACCCTTGAACTTGGAGGTGTCCACCGACCGGGCTTCCAGGCCCACGCGGATCTCGGCCACGTTGTCGGGCTTTTCCATCCACAGGTCGATCATGTTGATCTTGGCGTCGCGGCCGATCACGAACAGGTAGCGGCCCGAGGCCGACAGGCGCGAGATGTGCACCGCGTAGCCGGTCTTGACGATGTTGATGATCTGCTTGGTGTCGCCGTCGATCAGCGCCACCTCGCCGGTGTCGCGCAGCGTGGTCGAGAAGATGTTCTCGATGTTGTAGTTGTTGAGCTTCTTCTTGGGGCGGTTCTTGGGCTCGACGATGACCTTCCAGGTCTTCTTCATGTCGGCCATGCCGAACTCGGGCGGCGTTGGCGGCTCGTGCTGGATGTAGCGGGCCATCAGGTCCACTTCCTGCTCGTTCATCTCGCCGGAAGTAAGCCAGTTGGGCATGCCCGCGGGCGAGCCGTAGGAGATGAACACCTTGAGGTAGTCCGTGCCCTTGGCCGTGGTGATGTCGGGCGTGAGCGGTTTGCCCGTGGCGCCCTTGCGCAGCACGCCGTGGCAGCCCGCGCAGCGCTCGAAGTAGGTCTGGCGAGCCTTTTCGAACTCGGCTGCCGTCATCGGCGGGGCCTTGGGGTTGGTACTCTGGTGCATGGGCTCGTTCACCAGAGGGGAGCCGCCGGCCTGGTAGTTCATTTCGGGTTGCGAGACTCCCTTGCCTGCCTGTGCCATCGCCGTGGCTGCAGCCATTGCGAGGGCTGCCAGGGCCAGGTGCTGGACGGTCTTGATTGCTTTCATCATCGGTCCTCTGCGTCATGGGCAGCGAATGGTTGGCGGTGGATGCGGCTGCGCCCTCCGACTCGCGCCACGGCTGTCCTTCGTGGCTTGCGGGTGGGGCAATGGTCCGGCGGGCGGCGCGTGCTGTCCTTGAACTGGTTCAAGGACGCGGTGTCGGCCCTGTTCCACCATGCCCTTACCCACAAATACCAGCGAGCCGTATAGATGAGCTTCATGGATGATCCCCAATGGCTGAAGAAGCCCGCGCAGGGCAGGGCAGAGAACCCCTCCCACCATCCGGCGCCTGCGGCGCGCGTGACGCTGGTGGGCGCCGGCCCGGGCGACCCGGACCTGCTCACTGTGAAAGCCGCGCGCGTGCTGCGCGAGGCAAGCCTGGTGCTGTACGACCACCTGGTGGGCGAGGAGGTGCTGGCCCTGGTGCCCGCGGGTGCCGAGCGCATCTATGTGGGCAAGGAGTCGTCGCGTCACACCCTGCCGCAGGAGGACATCATCGAGCTCATGTGTCGGCTGGCGCGCAGCGGCCGGCCGCTGGTGCGCCTCAAGGGCGGCGACTGCTACATCTTCGGCAGGGGCGGCGAAGAGGCAATAGGCCTGGCCCGTGCGGGCATTCCCTTTGACGTGGTGCCCGGCATCACGGCCGCCCAGGCAGCGGGCGCGTGCGCGGGTATTCCGCTCACGCACCGCGACCACGCGGGCACGCTGGTGTTGGCCACTGGGCACTTGCGCGCTGACAATGACACGGCATTGGACTGGCCCTTGCTCGCGCGGCCGCGCCAGACCGTGGTGTTCTACATGGGAGTGGCCACGTTGCCCACCATCTGTGCGCAGTTGGCCGCGCACGGCCTACCGCCGACCACGCCCGCAGCCATCGTCGAGCGCGCATCCCTGCGGGATCAGCGCTGCCTCACCGGCACCCTTGCGTCGTTGCCAAGCTTGTCTGCCAGTCAGGGCGTGAAAGCACCTGCACTGATCGTTGTGGGCGAGGTGGTGGCTTTGCAGCCAGCGCTGGTTCAAAGGCTGGTGCAGGCTTCGCCGCGCTAGTCCACTGAATCGGAGAAATCGGCGAAAGGCGCGTTCACCGGGCCTGAGACCGCCCGAGTGCGGAGCGCTGCTCAGGCGTCCAGGGCGGCGTCAGAGGCCGCAGACTGTGGGCGCTGGCGCCGCCAGGTCTTTTCAATTTCGACGACTACCAATACCACCAAAGCGGCCCCAATGCACAGGGCCAGCTCACCCAGGCTTAGCGGCTCGGTGCGGAAGATGGGGTTGAGCCAGGGCACATAGATGGTTGCCATCTGCAGCGCGAACGTGAGCAGCACCGCGCCCAGCAGTGGACGGTTGCTCAGCAGCCCCAGCCGCCAGAGGGGTTCGGATTCCGAGCGGATGGCGATCACATGCGCCATCTGCGCCAGCGTGAGCACGGTGAACACCATGGTCTGCCAGTGCGCGTGGCCGGTGTGCAGCGCCCAGGCCTGCACGGCCAGGCACAGTCCGCCGATGAGCAGGC
>CAMLQP010000067.1 GCA_946482115.1 uncultured Comamonadaceae bacterium | reverse complement strand
GTGCGCGACCTGCTGCTGGGCCTGCGGCCCAAGGACTTCGACGTCGCCACCAGCGCCACGCCCGAGCAGGTCAAGGGCCTGTTCCGCCGCGCTTTCATCATCGGGCGGCGCTTCCGCATCGTGCACGTGGTGTACGGTCGAGGCCGCCAGGACCGCGGCCTGAGCGAGGTGATCGAGGTCTCGACCTTCCGCGCCTACCTCGACAGCGCCGACGCCGAACAGGTCAGCGGCAACGAGCGCACCGCCAAGCGCGAGCTGGCCGACATGAAGCACGCGGTGGATGCCAGCGGCCGCGTGCTGCGAGACAACGTCTGGGGCCCGATCGAGCACGACGCGGCGCGGCGCGACTTCAGCATCAACGCCATGTACTACGACCCGGAAACGGAAACCGTGGTCGATTTCCATCACGGCATCCGCGACGCCAAGAAGCGCGTGCTGCGCATGATCGGCGACCCGGCCACCCGCTACCGCGAAGACCCGGTGCGCCTGATCCGCGCCGTGCGTTTCGCCGCCAAGCTCAGCGGCCTGGGATTCAAGTTCGACGCCAAGACCCGCGAGCCGCTGATCGCCTCGCGCGCGCTGCTGGCCGACATCCCGCAGAGCCGCCTGTTCGACGAAATGCTCAAGCTGCTGCAGACCGGCCACGCGCTGGCCAGCGTGGAGCAGCTCAGGAGCGCCGGCCTGGCGGCCGGCATCTACCCGCTGCTGGACGTGGTGGTGCAGCGCGCCGACGAGCCTTTCGTCAAGCTCGCGCTGCAGGACACCGACCGCCGCGTCGGCGAAGGCAAGCCGGTGGCGCCCAGCTTCCTGCTGGCCTGCGTGTTGTGGGCCGACGTGCGCGACGGCTGGGCCGCGCGCCAGGCCGACGGACAGCACCCGCACCCGGCGCTGCAGGACGCCATCGACCAGGTGTTCGACGCCCGCATCGGCGACGTGTCGGGCCGCGGCAAGCTGGGCGCCGACATGCGCGAGATCTGGATGATGCAGCCGCGCTTTGACAAACGCACCGGCAACTCCGCCTTCGGGCTGGTGGAGCAGCCGCGTTTCCGCGCCGGCTTCGACTTTTTGCGCCTGCGCGCCCAGGTGGGCGAGGCCGAGATGGAGCTGGCCCACTGGTGGGAGGTGTTCAGCACTGCCACCGACGCCGTGCGCCGCGACATGGTGGACGCCGTGCGGCTGGAGCAGCAGAAAGGCAAGGGGCCGGGCAAAGGCGCCCCCAAGGCCCAGCGCGTCAAACGCGTGGATGCCGCGCCCACCGAGGACGATCCGCGTTTCCGCCCGGTCGATGGTGACGAACGCGACGAAGGCGACGACGGCGACGAACCCTCGCCGGAGGGCGCGTCCGATGGGACAGCCCCGGCCCGCAAGCGCCGTCGTCGCCGCCGCAAGCCTTCGGGCGGCGGTGCACCCGCCGCACCCGGCACCGAATGACCCGCGACCCGGTGCATGCCTGGGTGGGCCTGGGGGCCAACCTCGGTGATGCGCGTGCAACGGTCGAGGCCGCGCTGGCCGCGCTGGATGGCCTGCCCGGCACGCGGCTGGCGGCACGCTCCAGCCTCTACCGCACCGCACCTTGGGAAGCCAGCGGCCCCGATTTCTTCAACGCCGTGGCCGAGGTGGAAACCCGCCTCACCGCGCCCGACCTGCTGCGCGCCTTGCGCGACCTGGAGCACGCCGCTGGGCGTGAACGCCCTTACGTCAACGCACCTCGCACGCTGGACCTGGACTTGCTGCTCTATGGCAGCGCCACGGTGTCGTCCGCCTTCCTTACCGTGCCACATC
Source organism: uncultured Comamonadaceae bacterium (assembly GCA_946482115.1). The sequence continues at coordinate 10,128 of CAMLQP010000067.1, read as the reverse complement.
CGCGCATGTGGCAGCGCGCCTTTGTGCTCTTGCCTCTGGCCGAGACGGCTCCGGCGTTGGTGCCGGCTGTCGCGCTGGATGCGGTGGCCGGGCAAGCGATTGAGCGGCTGGCCTAGAGCGGCACCTCCCAGCGCCTTTGATGGAACGCCGCCACGCTGGGCCGGTGGGCGATGGACACCAGCGCACCGTCCCGCGCCTGCACCACGCCTCGCAAACGCTCATACACCGCGTGTTCGGCCTTCTCGTCCAGCGCGCTGGTGGCCTCGTCGGCAAACAGCCAGCGTGGTTTCTTGAGCAGCGCACGGGCAATGGCCAGGCGTTGCTGTTCACCCCCTGACAGTTTCTGTCCCCAGGCGTCGGCTTCATCCAGCCGGTCGGCCAGCTGGGGCAGCAGCGCATCGGCCAGGGCCTGCTTCAGCTGATCGTCGCTGTAGCGCTCGGTCGGTTCGGGGTAGGCCAGCGCGTCGCGCAGCGGACCGTTGGGGAAGTAGGGCCGCTGCGGCAGGAACATGGCCTCGCGCTCGAAATCGGCGGGCCGTTGCAGTTGGCCGCGTGCCCAGGGCCAGATGCCTGCGAGCACCCGGAACAGCGTGGACTTGCCGCTGCCCGACGGGCCCTGCACCAGCACGCTGTCGCCGGCCTTCACCGCGAAGGACACGCCGCCCAGCAGCGGCTGCCCGTTGGGCAGGCCCAGGTCCAGGGTGGCGTTCAGGTCGTCGCCCTGCGTGGCTTCGGGGCCGCCCTCGCGCCGTTCGGCCAGCCCGCCCAGGTGCTGCTCGAAGCTGGTCAGGCGGTCGGTGGTGGCGCGCCAGCTGGCCAGGGCGTCGTAGTTGTCCACGAACCACGAGAGCGAGTCCTGCACCCGGCCGAAGGCCGAGGCGATCTGCATCAGCTCGCCAAGCTGGATGGCGCCGCTGAAGAAGCGCGGCGCCGCCACGATGAAGGGGAACACTACGGCCGCCTGGCCGAAGCCCACGGTGAACCAGGTCAGGCGCTTCTGCGCGCGGATCAGGCTGAGGTAGTTGCCCAGCACCTCGGTGAAGCGGCCGCCGAGCTGGTGGCGCTCCACCGGCTCGCCCTTGTCGAGCGCGATGGATTCGCTGTACTCGCGCACCCGCACCAGGTGGTGGCGGTAGTCGGCCTCCAGCCGCTGCTGCTGGAAGTTCAGGCCGATCAGCGGCCGGCCGATGTAGTGGGTGATGACGCTGCCGATGACGCAATAGACCACCGCCATCCAGACCATGAAGCCGGGGATGTCCCAGTCCTGGCCGGCCAGCGTGAAGGCGAAGTTGCCCGACAGCGTCCAGAGGATGCCGACGAAGCTCACCAGCGTGACCACCGCGTTCAGCAGGCCCATGCTCAGGCCCACGGTCTGGGCCGAGAACAGGTTGAGGTCTTCCTGAATGCGCTGGTCCGGGTTGTCGGGCGGCGCGTCCTGGCCGTGGGTGAAGCGCAGCAGCTCCAGCTGGTAGAAGGCGCGATGCGCCAGCCAGCGGTCCATGTAGTGGCCGGTCAGCCAGGCGCGCCAGCGCATCTGCAGCAGCTGGGTGAGGTAGAAGCGGTAGACCGCGATGAGGATGAAGCCGAAGGCCAGGTAGGTGAAACGCCCCAGTTCGCGCCAGAACACGGCGGCGTCCTTGTTCTGCAGCGCGTCGTAGAACACCCGGTTCCATTCGTTGAGCAGCACCAGCATGTAGACCGCGGCGAGGTTGAGCGCCACGATGGCGGCCAGCAGGACGCGTGCCTTCCATTTCTCTTCGGACTGGAAATAGGGCAGGGCCAGTGTCGTGACCTTGCGGACGAATGCCGCAAAGCTGCGCAGCTTGTTCATGCGAACCCTTTCAGGTGTTGGAGACGCCGCTGGCCACGTGCCCGGCAGGGACGTGCCGGGCCGCTGATTCGATGTGGCCGGTCTGGTCGTCGAAGAAGAAGTCGGGTTCGAATTCGCGCAGGAACTCGCCCTTGGCGAGGCCGCCGAGGAACATGGCCTCGTCGATCTCGATGTTCCAGTCCATCAGGGTGCGGATGGCGCGCTCGTGCGCGGGCGCGCTGCGCGCCGTCACCAGCGCGGTACGTATGCGCATCTGCGCCGTGCCTTCCTGCTGCAGCCGGTGCAGGGCCTCCAGCAGCGGCTTGAACGGGCCGCCGGGCAACGGCTGGGAGGCCTTGGTCGTCTCGTGGCGCTGGAAGGCCTGCAGCCCCTCGGCCTGGTAGATGCGCTCGGCTTCGTCCGAGAACAGCACCGCGTCGCCGTCGAAAGCGATGCGGACCTCGTTGGGGTGGGCGTCGCTGGCGCGCACCGACTGCGGGTACACCTGCGCCGCCGGCACGCCGTTGTCCAGCGCGGCGCGCACGTCGCTCAGGTGGGCCGAGAGGAACAGATTGGCGTGCAGCGGGCGCAGGTAGCGCCACGGTGGCTGGCCGCGGGTGAAGCTGCCGCGTTCGATCGGCAGGCCGTAGTGCTGGGCCGAGCGGAACACCCGCATGCCCGAGACCGGGTCGTTGCGCGAGAGGATCACCACCTCCACCCGCTGGTTGCTGGCGTCGTTGAAGCTCAGCAGCTTGTGCACCAGCGAGAACGCCACGCCGGGCCGGGCGGGCTGCTCCAGCCGTTCCAGCTGCAGCTTCATGTAGGCGCGGTCGTCGCCCTGCTCGAAGATGCGGTTTTCTTCTTCGAAATCGAACAGCGCGCGCGAGGAGATCGCCACGACCAGCTTGCCATCGAGGGAAACGCCCATGGTGTGATGCTTGTCAGTAGGGTGGCAATCATCATAATGCGCGCGTGGAACCCTCAGCACCTGCCCTCATGCCTGCCGAGACGGCGTCGCGCCCCTCGGGCAGCCTGGTCGACCAGCTGGTTGCCGAGCTGAGGCGCCATCCCCCGTTCGGCGAGATGGCGCCAGCCGACGTGGCGTGGTTCGTGTCGCGGTCCAGCCAGGGCTACTTTTCGCCGGGCGAGCCGCTGGTGCGCCCGGCCGACGGGCCGGTCCGCCAGCTGTTCTTCATCCGCAGCGGCAGCGTGGTGGGCGAGCGCGGCCTGTCCGAGGTCTCGGGGGGCGCCTTCCAGTACGAGGCCGGCGACCTGTTTCCGGTCAGCGCCGCGCTGGCGCAGCGCGCCCCCACCACCACCTACCGTGCCAACGGCGACACCTTCGTGCTGGCGCTGCCGCTGGCCGACATGCGCGCGCTGGCCGAGGCCAGCCCGGTGTTCGGCGATTTCCTCAGCCGCCGCATCCTGCGCTTCCTGGAGCTGTCGCGCGCGGCGCTGCAGGTGGCGTATTCGTCGCAGGCGCTGGCCGAGCAGTCGCTGGAAACCCGCCTAGCCGATCTGACCCCCCGGCCGCCCGTGACCTGCCCGCCCGGGGCGCCGCTGCGCGAAGCGTTGGCCACCATGCATCAGCGCCGCATCGGCTCCATGCTGGTGACGGACGGCCGGGGCGCGCCGCTGGGCATACTGACACGCTACGACGTGCTGGGCCGGGTGGCGCTGGCGCAGGTGCCGCTGGACACGCCCATCTCGGACGTGATGGTGCAGCCGGTGCTGGCGCTGACCGAGCAGCACACGGCGCAGGACGCGGCGCTGCTGATGTCGCGGCACGGCATACGCCACGTGCCCATCACCAGGGACGGCGTGGCGGTGGGCATGGTGTCCGAGCGTGACCTGTTCGCCCTGCAGCGGCTCAGCCTCAAGCAGGTCAGCAGCTCCATCCGGGGCGCGGCGGACGTGCCCACGCTCCAGCTGGTGGCGCAGGACATCCGCCGCTTCGCGCGCAGCCTGCTGGGGCAGGGTGTTCAGGCCCAGCAGCTCACGGCGCTGATCAGCCACCTGAACGACGTGCTGACGCAGCGGCTGGTGGAGCTGCTGGCCGCGCGGCATGGCGTGGACCTGGGCCGCGTGTGCTGGCTGGCGCTGGGATCGGAGGGCCGCAGCGAACAGACCGTGGCCACCGACCAGGACAACGCGCTCATCCTTGATGACGGCTTCACCGAGGCCGACAAACCCGGGCTGCTGCGCTTCGGCCGCGAGGTGAACGAGGCGCTGGATGCCTGCGGCTACCCGCTGTGCCTGGGCAACATCATGGCGTCCAACCCCGCCTGCTGCCTCACGTTGCGCCAGTGGCGCGAGCGTTTCGCGCTGTGGCTGGAGCACGGCGCGCCCGAGGACCTGCTCCGTGCCAGCATCTACTTCGACTTCCGCCCGCTGGCCGGCAACATGGATCTGGCGCGACGGTTGCGCGAGGAGGTGTCCGCCCAGGCGGCGCGCGTGCCGCGCTTTCTCAAGCAGATGGCGCTGAACGGCCTGCAGCATGCCGCGCCGCTGAACTGGCTGGGCAACATCGACACCACCGAGGTGGACGGCCGGGCCAGCATCGATCTCAAGCTGCAGGGTACGGCGATCTTCGTCGACGTGGCGCGGCTCTACGCGCTCGCGCACGGGGTGACCGAGACCGGCACGCGCGCGCGGCTGGAAGCGGCCGGGCGGCTGCTGGGCGTGCCCGAGCCGGAGTACCAGGCCTGGGCTGGCGCCTTCGAGTTCCTGCAGATGCTGCGGCTGCGCGCGCAGCTCGATGGCCAGACGCTGGGCGGCAACGCCAACCGCATCGCCGTCGACGCGCTCAACGACATCGACCGCCGCATCCTCAAGGAATCCTTCCGCGTGGCCCGCCAGCTGCAGCAGCGCGCCCGGCTCGACTACGACCGCTGATGCGCTGGCCCTGGTCTGCCCCGCGTTTCACGCCCGACGCCGCGCGCTGGGTGGCGCTGGACGTGGAGACCAGCGGACTTGACGCGCGCAACGACCGCCTGCTGGCCATCGCCGCCATCGCCTTGCGGGTGGACTGGGACGCCGGGCGCCTCTGGACCGAGCCCGGCGACAGCTTCGAGGTGGTGCTGCGCCAGGACGAGGTTTCCAGCCGCGACAACATCCTGCTGCACGGCATAGGCGCCCAGCGCCAGCGCCAAGGCGTGGCGGCCGATGCCGCGCTCGGTGCCTTCGTGGCCTACATCGGCCTGTCGCCGCTGCTGGCCTTCCACAGCGCCTTCGATGAGGTCATGATCGGCCGGCACGTGCGCGCCCACCTGGGGAGGCGCCTGGCCAACCCCTGGGTGGACATCGAGCACCTGTGCGCCGTCACGCATCCGGAGGTACAGGCCCGTTCGCTGGACGAATGGATGGCACATTTCGGCATCCGCTGCGCGCACCGGCACCAGGCGGCGGCGGACACGCTGGCCGAGTGCGAGCTGCTGCAGCGCATCTGGCCGGGCGTGACCCGGGAATGCCGCGACTGGGCCGGCGTGGTCAGGCTGGCCGCGCAGCGGCGCTGGCTGCCGGCACGCTGAAGCGGCACCAGCCGCCCGGCTGGGGGGCTGCACGCGGCCAGTCGGCGGCGGCGTGCACCGTGCCGGAACCTTCCAGCAGCACGGTCAGGGCGCGCGCCACGCCGGCATGGGCTACCCACAGCGCCTGCGTGTTGCCCCGCTGTGCGCAGTGCGCGGCCGTGTGCAGCAGCGCCTGCCGCACGCGTTCCAGCAGCGCGTTCACGCTTTCGCCAGTGCTGCCGACGCGGTGGTTCGCGAAATCGGCCATCCAGGGTGCGAAGTCGGCGTCGGCCAGGCTGGCCCACCGGCGGCCTTCCCAGGCGCCGAAATCCATCTCGGCCAGGCGCGGGTCTTCGCCCTGCCAGAGAAGACCGGGGTGACGCAGCGCCTGCGCCATCTGCCGGCACCGGCCCAGCGGCGAGTGCCAGGCAGGGAGGGGGCTGGGCGGCACGGCGGCAGCGAAGGCCCGGGCCGCCTGCCCGGTGGCGGTTTCATCGGCGGCCAGATCGAGCTGCCCGTAGCACAGGCCTTGGCCCGCCGGCACCTCGGCGTGCCGCAGCAGCCAGAGTGTCAGACCGGCCATGCCAGGGCCGCGCCCAGGTAGAACGCGATCTCGGCCACCTGCTGCGCGGCGCCCAGGCCGTCGCCAGTGAAGCCCTGCAGCCGCACCCGCAGGCGCCAGTGCACGACCGCCCAGCCCAGACCCGAGGCCAGCAGGCCCGCGAGCAGCGGCGCCGCCAGATCGGGCCACGGCACCACCAGGCCCAGCAGCGCAAGCACACACCAGACCAAGCCGGTGAGCAGCGCGCCGGGCGACAGCCGGTCGGCCAGCGGCTTGGACTTGCTGGTGGCCGTGTCGCCCACGTGGGGCAGGGCGGCGATGGTCAGCAGCGGCCAGGTGCGCGAGGCCACGTGCGCCGCGACCAGCGCCGCCAGCGCCAGCGCCAGCCCCTGCGTGCCCAGCAGGGCCAGCAGGGCCAGCTTGGTCAGCAGCGCAAGCGTCAGCGCCATGGCGCCGAAGGCGCCGACGCGCGAGTCCTTCATGATTTCCAGTGCGCGTTCGCGGCTGTAGCTGCCGCCCAGTCCGTCGGCCAGATCGCTCAGGCCGTCCTCGTGGAAGCCGCCGGTGAGCAGCACGGTGGCCACGGTGGACAGCGCGGCCGCCACGGCCGGTTTCCAGGGCGACAGCGGCAGGGCCAGGAACAGGGCGCCATAGACCGCCGCCGCCACGAGTCCGACCAGCAGCCCCACGCCGGGAAAATGCGCGGCGCTGGCGCGCAGCAGGGCCGGGCTGAAACCCGCCCAGGCGGCCAGCCGGCCCGTGACGGGCACGCGCGTGAAGAATTGCAGCGCCAGCAGGAAGTGACGCAGGCCCTGCATGTTCACACGGTCGTGCTGACGCCGGCGGATTCGAAACTGGCCATCTCGTCGAACAGCCGGGCGGCGGACAGCACCAGCGGCCAGGCCAGCAAGGCGCCCGAGCCTTCGCCCAGCCGCAGGTCGAGATCGAGCAGCGGCCCCGTGGGCAGCGGACCGCCGCGCTGCAGCAGGTGCTGCAGCATGCGGCGGTGGCCGCTTTCGTGCGAACGGTGGCAGAACACCAGGCAATCGGCCACCGCCGGGCACAGCGCCCGCGCCACCAGCGCGGCCGCGCCGGCGATGAAGCCGTCGACCAGCAGCACGCGGCGTTCGCTCGCACCCTGCAGCAGCGCGCCGGCCATCATCGCGATCTCGAAGCCGCCCACGGCGGCCAGCACGTCCACCGGGTCGCGCAGGTGCGCGTGCCGCCGTGCCGCCTGCTCCAGCACTTCGCGCTTGCGCGCCATCTGGGCATCGTCAAGGCCGGTGCCGCGCCCGCTGGTCTCGGTCACGTCCAGCCCGCACAGGAGCGCGAACAGCAGCGCGGCGCTCGACGTGTTGCCAATGCCCATCTCGCCCAGCGCGAGCACGCGGCCAGGCAGGGCGCGCACCACGTCCAGGCCGGCCTGCAGGGCCTGCTCGGCCTGGGCGCGCGTCATGGCCGGGCCTCGCAGCGCGCTGGCGGTGCCCGGCGCGACTTTGTGGTGGAGGATGGGCAGGTGGGACAGGTCAGCCGCCACGCCCGCGTCCACCAGCGTGAGCGCGAAACCGTGCTGGCGGGCCAGCACATTGATCGCGGCGCCGCCGCCGGCCATGTTCATCACCATCTGCGCGGTGACGGCCTGCGGGTAGGCCGACACGCCCTCGGCCGCCAGGCCGTGGTCGGCGGCGAACACCACCATCTGGGGGGTTGTCAGCGCTTCGGCCAGCGCGTGGTCGCGGCCCAGGATCAGGCCCAGCTGCACCGCCAGGGCTTCGAGCTGGCCCAGGGCGCCCAGGGGCTTGGTGAGATGGTCGACACGGTGGCGCAGGCGCTGGGCCAGCGCACCATCGGCCAACGGGGCAACATCTGGCAGCTTCATCAGGTTTTCAGGAACAGCCGGTAGACCGGGTTGTCGGTCTCCTCGACATAGGGGTAGCCCAGCGTGCCGAGGAAGGCGGCGAAGGCCTTGTTGTCGGCGGGCGGTACCTGCAGTCCCACGAGGATGCGGCCGTAATCCGCGCCCTGGTTGCGGTAGTGGAACAGGCTGATGTTCCAGTTGGGCTTCATCAGGCTCAGGAACTTGAGCAGCGCGCCCGGCCGCTCGGGGAAGATGAAGCGCAGCAGCCGCTCGTCCTGCGCCAGTGGCGAGTGGCCGCCCACCATGTGGCGGATGTGTTCCTTGGCCAGCTCGTCGTGCGTCAGGTCCAGCGTGGCGAAGCCGTGTTTGCCGAAGTTGTTGGCGATCTTCGTGCTCTCACCCTTGGCGTGGGTGGTCAGGCCCACGAACACGTGTGCCTGTGCGGCGTCGCTGATGCGGTAGTTGAATTCGGTCACGTTGCGCGCGCCGCCGGGCAGGGTGCCGATCAGTTCGCAGAAGCGGCGGAAGCTGCCGCGCTCCTCGGGGATGGTGACGGCGAACAGCGCCTCGCGCTCCTCGCCCACCTCCGCGCGTTCGGCCACGAAGCGCAGGCGGTCGAAGTTCATGTTGGCGCCGCACAGGATGGCGGCATAGGTCTCGCCCTTGGTCTTGTGGGTGGCCACGTACTGCTTGATGGCGGCCACCGCGAGCGCGCCCGAGGGTTCGACGATGCTGCGCGTGTCCACGAAGACGTCCTTGATGGCCGCGCAGACGGCATCGGTGTCCACGGTCACGTAGCCGTCCACCAGCTCGCGGGCGACGCGGAAGGTCTCCTCGCCCACCAGCTTCACGGCGGTGCCGTCGGCGAACAGGCCGACGTCGGACAGCGTCACGCGCTGGCCTTTCTCCACCGAGCGCAGCATGGCGTCGGAATCCACCGTCTGCACGCCGATGACCTTGACCTCGGGGCGGACCGCCTTGATGTAGTTGGCCACGCCGCTGATCAGGCCGCCGCCGCCGATGGCGACGAAGACCGCGTCCAGCGGCCCCTGGTGCTGGCGCAGCAGCTCCATGGCGATGGTGCCCTGGCCCGCGATCACGTCCGGGTCGTCGAAGGGGTGGATGAAGGTCAGGCCGTGCTGCTTTTCCAGTTCCACGGCGTGCAGGTAGGCGTCGGAGTAGCTGTCGCCGTGCAGCACCACCTCGCCACCCAGCGCCTTGACCGCATCCACCTTGACCTGCGGCGTGGTGACGGGCATGACGATGACCGAGCGGCAGCCCAGCTTGTGGGCGCCCAGCGCCACGCCCTGGGCGTGGTTGCCGGCCGAGGCACAGATGACGCCGCGCTTGAGCTGTTCCGGCGTCAGGTGGGCCATCTTGTTGTAGGCGCCGCGCAGCTTGAAGCTGAACACCGGCTGCTGGTCCTCGCGCTTGAGCAGCACCTTGTTGTGCAGCCGCCGGCTCAGCTGGCGGGCCGGCTCCAGTGGCGACTCGACGGCAACGTCGTAGACCTTGGCGGTGAGGATCTTCTTGAGGTAGTCCGCGGGGGACAGCGAGGGGCGCTTGGCAGGCATGGTCGGGCGGGGATGGTCAGCCCGCCATCATAGTCGGCGCGAAAAAAAACCCGGACGCTGTAGCAGGTCCGGGTTTGAATCCACCCGTTGAGGGCAGAGGAGACAACCGTGATGCAAACGGGTTTGAAAGCGCTTGCATACAATGACCCGAAGTATAGCGGAGCGGTGCTGCGACGCAACAAAAATTTGCGGGTTAACCCGAATATTTTTAGAGGATGCACTCCATGGAATGCACAGTGACCTGGACCGGAGCGAGCGGCACGCGCTCGCACATGGGGTTTGTGGCCGAGACCGGAAGTGGGCATGTGCTCACCATGGACGGCGCGCCGGACGCGGCCAAACCCGAGAACGGCGGGGCCAACCTGGCCCCCCGCCCGATGGAGACCGTGCTGGCCGGCACCGGCGGCTGCACCGCGTACGACGTGGTGCTGATCCTCAAGCGAGGCCGCCAGGACGTGCGCGGCTGCAGCGTCAAGCTGACCAGCGAGCGTGCCGAAACCGATCCCAAGGTGTTCACCAGGATACACATGCACTTCACCGTGACCGGCAAGGGGCTCAAGGCGGACGCGGTGGAGCGTGCCATCGCGCTGAGCCACGACAAGTACTGCTCGGCCAGCATCATGCTGGCCAAGACGGCGGATATCAGCACCTCGTTCGAGCTGGTCGAGGCCTGATTTGCCGGGTCGGCGGGCTCAGGCTATAATGCACGGTTTGGCGCTAGCCACGGTTGATGTGTATCCCGTGTGGCGGCGCAGCCTGACCACCACATTCACCGCTTTCGAGCATTAAGGAGCCAACCATGGCCGTCCAGCAAA
>CAMLQP010000066.1 GCA_946482115.1 uncultured Comamonadaceae bacterium | reverse complement strand
CGCAGGCCGACGACATCCTGCACGAACGCAACGTGCTGGTGCTGCCCGACGTGATTGCCAACGCGGGCGGCGTGACCGTAAGCTACTTCGAATGGGTGCAGGACTTCTCGAGCTTCTTCTGGACCGAGGAGGAGATCAACGCCCGCCTGGTCAAGATCATGCGCGAGGCCTTTGCCGCCGTGTGGCAGGTGGCCGAGGAGAACAAGGTCAGCCTGCGCACCGCCACCTTCATCGTGGCCTGCAAGCGCATCCTGCACGCACGCGACCTGCGCGGCCTGTATCCCTGAAACTGGACTGCGTTCTCCCGTCAAGGGCCGTTGCGCACGGCCGCTCCGAAGCGGCCGGCCGCCGCCCCCCGTGGGAGGAGGCGCTGCAGGCGCATCGGGGGACGTTCAGTTCATTGAAGAGTCTCTTTGAGGGCGTCCGGCAGCGGCAGCACCGGCACGCCTTCTTCGAGCAGTTCCAGGGCGTCGGCCACGCTGGCGCGGCCCCGGATCTGGCGGTGCTCGGCTTCACCGTGGTGCATGCGGCGCGCTTCGGCAGCAAAACGCTCGCCCACGTCCTCGGCGTTCGCGAGCGCCTGGCGCATGGCGGCCCAGATGCGGGCACGTTCGTCGGTTGGCGGTGACTGCGGCGCGGGCGCCGGCTGCTCGGCGCCGAGGTTCAGGCGCGGCGCCGAGGGCATCTTTTCAACAGCACCGTCGCCACACAGCGGGCAGCTGACCAGCCCGCGTGCGAGCTGATCCTGGAATTCGGCCTCGGAGCCGAACCAGCCTTCGAAGCCATGGTCGTGGCTGCAGCGCAGATTCAGAACCTTCATGTGCGGATTATCGCCGCCCGGCCTTCAGCGCGGCGCCTGCCACTCCAAAGCCCATGCCCCGCTCAGCACGTTCTGCAGCCACAGCGCGCCGGTCAGCGTCTTGGCATCGGTCACGGCGCCGTCGCGGCACCACTGCAGCAGCTCCTGGGGCGTGGCAGCCAGCAGATCCAGGAACTCGCCTTCGTCAAGGCTGCGCTCGCCCGCTGTCAACCCACGCGCGAACCAGATGTCGATGAACTCGGTGGCATAGGCGATCACCGGGTGCAGCACGCCGGCGCGCGCCCATTCCCGCGCGCTGTAGCCGGTTTCCTCCCGCAGCTCGCGCCGGGCGCAGGCCAGCACGTCCTCGCCGGGGTCCAGCTTGCCCGCCGGGAATTCGATCATGGCCCGGCCCACCGGGTAGCGGTACTGATGCTCCAGCAACACGCGGCCATCGTCCAGCAGCGGGATCACCATCACCGCGCCGGGGTGGATCACGTATTCGCGGATGCCCTCGCCGCCGTCGGGCAGACGGACCGTATCGCGCCGGACGTGCAGGAAATGCCCCTGCAGCACCGTCTCGCTGCTCAGCGGCGTCTCGCGCAGGTGGCGGTCGTCGCGTGGCATGGACTTAGCGGTGCTTGAGCAAGTAGCGCCAGACAAAGCCGGGAAAGGCGAAAGTCAGGAAGAGCGCGCCGGTGATCGCGTAGAACTCCCAGCCCTGCGGCGCGATCTGGCCGGCCCGCTGTTCAAGCGCCAGCCCCAGCACGCCGACTGCGCCATACAGCAAGACCAGTTCCAGCAGGCGGTGCCAGAGGGTCTTGGGCGCGCGGCGGGGCCAGACCGCCAGCCAGCGCTCATTGACAAACGGGAGGTTGGCGGCCACCAGCGCAGCCAGCACCACCAGCCAGATGGAACCTGTCAGCGACATGGGGTCAGCCCCATCCAGCCGCCCAAAGGCGCCGGCTCACCCCCCGGGGGGGGCAGCGATGCGCGAAACGATGAACGGGGGGCTTCATTTCAGGCCAGCAGCACGGCGATGGCCTGGGCACACAGCGCCATCAGACCGCCTGGCAGCACACCCAGCAGCAGCACCAGCGCGCCGTTGAGCGACAGCACCGCGCGCACGTCGCCGGGCGCCTCGATCACGGCCGTTTGCGAAGGCGCATCGAAGTACATCACCTTGATGAGACGGATGTAGTAGAACGCGCCGATCAGCGACATCAGCACCGCGAACACCGCGAGACCGATGTAGACCGCCTGGCCCGTGCCCAGCAGCGCCTGCAGCACCACCAGCTTGGCGTAGAAGCCCACCAGCGGCGGCACGCCCGCCAGCGACAGCATGCAGGCAGCCATCACGCCCGCGTACAGCGGGCTGCGCTGGTTCAGGCCGGCCAGATCATTGATCTGTTCGGATTCGAAACCCTGGCGCGACAGCAGCAGGATGACGCCGAAGGTGGCCAGCGTCGTCAGCACGTAAGTGATGACGTAGAACATCGTGGCGCCGTAGGCGTTGGACGCATTGCCCGCATCGCCACCCACCACGCCGGCCAGCAGGCCCAGCAGCATGAAACCCATCTGCGCGATGGTGGAGAAGGCCAGCATGCGCTTGAGGTTGGTCTGCGCAATCGCGGCCAGGTTGCCCACCAGCAGCGAGGTCACGGCCAGCACGGCCAGCATCTGCTGCCAGTCCACCGCCAGCGGCAGCAGACCCTCGACCAGCAGGCGGATCACGATGGCGAACGCCGCCAGCTTCGGAGCCCCGCCGATCATCAGCGTGATGGCGGTGGGTGCGCCGTGGTAGACATCGGGAATCCACATGTGGAAAGGCACGACGCCGAGCTTGAACGCCAGGCCGGCCACCACGAACACCACGCCGAACACCAGGATCTGGTGGCTGGCCTTGCCAGCAGCGATGGCGTCGAACACCTGGTTGATGTCCAGCGAGCCGGTCGCGCCATAGAGCATGGACAGGCCGTAGAGCAGGAAGCCGCTGGCCAGCGCGCCCAGCACGAAGTACTTCATGGCGGCTTCGGTGGCCACGCCGTCGTCGCGCCGGAGCGCCACCAGCGCGTAGCTGGAGAGCGTGAGCAGTTCCAGGCCCAGGTAGATGACCAGGAAGTTGTGGCCCGAGATCATGACGAACATGCCCAGCAGCGCGAACAGCGAGAGGCTGAACAGCTCGCCGCCGCGCAGCATGTCGCGGTCGCCCGCGTAGGGACGGCCGTAAACCAGCGTGACCATCACGGCCACCGCCGCGAAGCCCTTGAGCCAGTGACCCAGCGGATCGCTGACCACCATGCCGCCGAACAGCGGGACGGTCTGGCCGGCCAGCGCGTGGTTGAACTGCATCAGCGCCACCACCGCCAGCGTGGCGAGGGTCAGCACATAGGTGCCGGTGCGGCGCGGCGACTTGACCGCAAGGTCGGCCAGCGTGACGACGCAGGCCATGACCAGCAGCAGGATTTCGGGGCCAGCGCCCACCCAGCTCGTGGAGTCGATCATCGCGGGTCCAGTGTCAGTTCAGTTTCGAGACAGCCACATGCCGCAGCAGCTCGGCCACGGAAGCGTCCATCACGTCGGTGAAGGGTTTGGGGTGAATGCCCATGTAGAGCACGGCCACGGCCAGCAGCGCCATGACCAGGAATTCGCGCGCGCCGATGTCGGTCAACGCCTTGACGTGGTCGTTGCCTGGCTCACCCAGGTAGACACGCTTGAACATCCACAGCGTGTAGGCAGCGCCAAAAATCAGCGCCGTGGCCGCCAGCATGCCAATCCAGAAGTTGGCCTTGACCGCCGCCAGGATCACCATCCACTCGCCAACGAACCCCGCCGTGCCGGGAAGGCCGGCGTTGGCCATGGCGAACAGCAGCGCGAAGGCGGTGAAATTGGGCATGGTGTTGACCACGCCACCGTAGTCGGCGATCTCGCGCGAGTGCACGCGGTCATACAGCACGCCGATGGCCAGGAACATGGCGGCCGAGACGAAACCGTGCGCGATCATCTGCACGATGGCGCCGGCCATGCCAAGGTCGTTGAAGATGAAGAAGCCCAGCGTGACGAAACCCATGTGGGCCACCGACGAATAGGCCACCAGCTTCTTCATGTCCTGCTGCACCATGGCGACCAGGCCCACATAGACCACCGCGATCAGCGACAGCGCGATCATGAGCCAGGCCCATTCGTGAGAGGCGTCCGGGGCGATGGGCATGGAGAAGCGCAGGAAGCCGTAGGCGCCCAGCTTGAGCATGATGGCCGCCAGCACGGCCGAGCCGCCAGTGGGTGCCTCGACGTGCACGTCGGGCAGCCATGTGTGCACCGGCCACATCGGCACCTTGACCGCGAAGGCCGCGAAGAAGGCAAAGAACAGCAGGGTCTGCGCGGTGCCGCCCAGCGGCAGCTTGTGCCAGGTGGCGAGGTCGAAGCTGCCACCCGACTGGTGGTACAGGTAGATCAGCGCCACCAGCATCAGCAGCGAGCCCATCAGGGTGTACAGGAAGAACTTGAACGCCGCGTAGATCTTGTTCGGGCCACCCCAGATGCCGATGATCAGGTACATCGGAATCAGCGTGGCCTCGAAGAAGACGTAGAACAGCATCGCGTCCAGCGACGAGAACACGCCGATCATCAGGCCCGACAGGATCAGGAACGCGCCCATGTACTGGTTCACGCGCTCGGTGATGACCTCCCAGCCCGCGATCACCACGACCACCGTGATGAAGGCGGTCAGCGGGATCAGCCACAGCGAGATGCCGTCCACGCCCAGGTGGTAGTGGATGTTGAAGGCGGCGATCCAGGCGGCCTTCTCGACGAACTGCATGCTGGCGGTGCCCAGCTCGAAGCCGGACACCAGCGGCACGGTGACAAACAGGCCGGCCAGCGCGCCGATCAGCGCCGTCCAGCGCACCGCGCTGGCGTGCTCGTCGCGCCCCAGGGCCAGCAGGACCACCCCGAAAAAGATGGGGGTCCAGATCGCAAGGCTCAGCAAACCCATGTTGTTGTTCTCCTTACTTGGCGAGCCAGACGAAATAGGTCATCAGCAGGAACACGCCCACGATCATGGCCATGGCGTAGTGGTAGATGTAGCCGCTCTGCACCCGGCGCACCAGCGCCGAGACCCAGCCCACGATCTTCCAGCTGGCGTTGACCACACCAGTCTCGATCACGCCCTGGTCGCCGCCCTTCCAGAGGCCGACGCCAATGCCGCGCGCGGCGCGGGCGATGATGTTCTCGTTGATCCAGTCCATGTAGTACTTGTTGTCCAGCAACGTGTAGATGGGCATCACGCGGGCCTTGATGGCCGCCGGCAACGCAGGGTTGACCATGTACAGGTAGTAGGACAGGGCCACGCCGGCCAGCGCGAGCCAGAACGGTGCGGTCTGCAGACCATGGACGGCCATGGCGACGGGGCCATGGAACTCCTCGGCCAGCGCATGCATGGCGTGGTGCAGATCGCCGTTGACGAAGATGGCGTCCTTGAAGAAATCGCCGAACAGCATGGGGGCGATGGTCAGGCCGCCAATCGCCACCGACGGGATCGCGAGCAGCACCAGCGGCAGCCAAACCACCCAGGGCGACTCATGCGGCTTGGCATCATGACCGTGGTGGTCATCGTGGCCATGGTGGCCGTCGTGGTGCGCATCCGGATTCTGGTCGTAGCGCTCCTTGCCGTGGAAGACCAGGAAGTACATGCGGAACGAGTAGAACGCGGTCACGAACACGCCGGCCATCACTGCGAACTGCGCGAAACCGGCCGCTGGCAGTTGGCTGGAGAAAGTGGCGATGATGATGCTGTCCTTGGAATAGAAACCCGAGAACAGCGGCGTGCCGATCAGGGCCAGCGAGCCCAGCAGCGAGGTGATCCAGGTGATGGGCATGTATTTGCGCACGCCACCCATCCAGCGGATGTCCTGGTTGTGGTGCATGCCCATGATGACCGAGCCCGCGCCCAGGAACAGCAGCGCCTTGAAGAAGGCGTGCGTCATCAGGTGGAACACCGCCACCGAGTAGGCCGAGGCGCCCAGCGCCACCGTCATGTAGCCCAGCTGCGACAGCGTGGAATACGCGACCACGCGCTTGATGTCGTTCTGGATGATGCCCAGGAAGCCCATGAACAGCGCCGTGATGGAGCCGATCACGAGGATGAAGTTCAGCGCGGTGTCCGACAGCTCGAACAGCGGCGACATGCGCGCCACCATGAAGATGCCGGCCGTCACCATGGTGGCGGCGTGGATCAGCGCGGAGATGGGCGTGGGGCCTTCCATGGAATCGGGCAGCCACACGTGCAGCGGGAACTGGGCCGACTTGCCCATGGCGCCGATGAACAGGCAGATGCAGATCACGGTGATCAGCATGGCGTCCTGGCCCAGGATGTACCAGGGGAACTCGATGGCACCCAGCTCTTGCGCCTTGGCGAAGATTTCCGCGTAGTTCAGCGTGCCGGTGTAAGCCGCGATCAGGCCGATGCCGAGGATGAAGCCGAAGTCGCCCACGCGGTTGACCAGAAAGGCCTTCATGTTGGCGAAGATGGCCGTGGGCTTCTTGAACCAGAAGCCGATCAGCAGGTAGGACACCAGGCCCACCGCCTCCCAGCCGAAGAACAGCTGCAGCAGGTTGTTGCTCATGACCAGCATGAGCATGGAGAAGGTGAACAGCGAGATGTAGGCGAAGAAGCGGTTGTAGCCTTCGTCTTCCTCCATGTAGCCGATGGTGTAGATGTGCACCATCAGCGACACGAAGGTCACCACGCACATCATCATGGCGGTGAGGCCGTCGATCAGGAAGCCGATCTCCATCTTCAGGCCGCCGATCACCATCCACTCGTAGATGGTCTGGTTGAAGCGCGCGCCATCTGCCACCACGGACCACAGCGTGCAGGCCGACAGCACGAAAGCGATGAAGACGCCCAGGATGGTCAGCGTGTGCGAGGCGCGGCGGCCGATGACGTTGCCGCCGAAGGTGGTGCCCAGGATGCCCGCCAGCACCGAGCCCGCGAGAGGCGCGAGCGGCACCGCCAGTAGGGTTGCAGCCGAAAGGGTCTGACTCATTCTTGTTTAGCCCTTCAGGGTGTTGAGCTCGTCGACGCGGATCGAGGCCCTGTTGCGGAACAGCAGCACCAGGATGGCCAGGCCGATGGCCGACTCGGCGGCCGCGACGGTCAGGATGAAGAACACGAACACCTGGCCGTGCATGTCGCCCAGGTAGTGCGAGAACGCGACGAAGTTCATGTTGACCGACAGCAGCATCAGTTCGATGGCCATCAGCAGCACGATCAGGTTCTTGCGGTTCAGGAAGATGCCGATCACCGACAGGGTGAACAGGATGGCACCCAGGGTGAGGAAATGCGCCAGGGTGAGCGTCATGCGGATTTCTCCTCGGAGGCGGGCTGCGGCTCGGGCGCGGCCTGGGTGGCCGCGACCTTCACCACGGCCAGGCGGTCGCGGGCCTTGACGCGCACCTGCTCGGACGCATCGACGAACTTGCTGTCCTTGCGCTGGCGCAGCGTCAGCGCGATGGCAGCGATGATGGCCACGACCAGAATGACGGCGGCGACTTCGACCGGGTAGATGTAAGCCGTGTACAGCAGCTTGCCCAGTTCCTTGGTGTTGTTGGCTTCGGCTGCCGCGGCTGCCGCTTCAGGCGACAGCGTGACGGAGCCAAAACCGCCTGTGAGCACCACGCCCATCTCGATCGCGATCAGGGCGCCGATGCCGGCGGCCAACGGGAAGTTTTTCCAGAAGCCCTGGCGCAGCCCTTCGATGTTGATGTCCAGCATCATCACCACGAACAGGAACAGCACCATCACCGCGCCCAGGTACACAAGCACCAGCGTGATGGCCAGAAACTCGGCCTTGAGCAGCAGCCAGATGGCCGCCGCCTGCGAGAAGGCCAGCATGAGGTAGAGCACCGCGTGCACCGGGTTGCGCGCGGTGATGACCCGGAAGGCCGCGAACAGCAGCACAGCCGAGAAAACGTAGAAGAAGCCGGTTGTGAAGTCCATGGCGTGCGTCTTTGTGCCGCTTCAGCGGTAGGGGGCGTCCGCGGCCTTGGCGGCGGCGATCTCGGTTTCGTAGCGATCGCCCACGGCCAGCAGCATGTCCTTGGTGAAATACAGGTCGCCGCGCTTCTCGCCGTGGTATTCGAGGATGTGGGTCTCGACGATGGAGTCCACCGGGCAGCTTTCCTCGCAGAAGCCGCAGAAGATGCACTTGGTCAGGTCGATGTCGTAGCGCGTGGTGCGGCGCGAGCCGTCGGCACGCACGTCCGACTCGATGGTGATGGCCATCGCGGGGCACACGGCCTCGCACAGCTTGCAGGCAATGCAGCGCTCCTCGCCGTTTTCATACCGGCGCTGGGCGTGCAGGCCACGGAAGCGCGGCGACAGCGGCGTCTTCTCCTCGGGAAACTGCACCGTCACCTTGCGGCGGAACATGTACTTGCCGGTCAGGGCCATGCCCTTGAACAGCTCCACCAGCATGAAGCTGTTGAAAAAATCCTTGATGGAAGCAGTGCTCATGTCGTTGCTCCCTCGCTCACTTGAAAATGTTCCACGGCGTCTGCATCCAGCCGCCGATGACGACCAGCCAGACCAGGGTCACGGGAATGAAGATCTTCCAGCCCAGACGCATGATCTGGTCGTAGCGGAAGCGCGGGAAGGTGGCGCGGATCCAGATGAACAGCGAGACCACGAAGCAGGTCTTGAGGCCCAGCCAGATCCAGCCCGGGATGAAGTCCAGGAAGCCCACCGGCGGCAGCCAGCCGCCAAGGAACATCAGCGCGGCCAGGATGGAAACCAGCCACATGCTGGCGTACTCGGCCAGGAAGAAGATCGCGAAGCCCATGCCGGAGTACTCGACCATGTGGCCGGCCACGATCTCGGCCTCGCCCTCCACCACGTCGAACGGGTGACGGTTGGTTTCGGCCACGCCCGAGATCAGGTAGACCATGAAGATGGGCAGCAGCGGCAGCCAGTTCCAGGACAGGAAATCCAGGCCGGCATCGGCGCCCATGCCCCGACCCTGCGAGGCGACGATCTCGCCCAGGTGCAGGCTGCCCGAGACCATGATGACCACCACCAGGCAAAAGCCCATGGCAATCTCGTAACTCACCATCTGCGCCGAGGCGCGCAGCGCGCCCAGGAAGGCGTACTTGGAGTTGGAGGCCCAGCCCGCGATGATCACGCCGTAGACCTCGATGGAGGTGATGGCCATGATGAGCAACAGGCCGGCGTTGATGTTGGCCAGCACGGCATCGGGGCCGAACGGAATGGCCACCCAGGCGGCCAGCGCCGGCATGATGGCCATGATGGGGCCAAGGCGGAACAGGCCCTTGTTGGCGGCGGTCGGCTGGATCAGCTCCTTGGTCAGCAGCTTGAGGGCGTCGGCGATGGGCTGCAGCAGGCCCAGCGGGCCCACGCGGTTGGGGCCATGGCGGACCTGGATCCAGCCCAGCAGCTTGCGCTCCCAGAGCGTGAGGTAGGCCACCGCGCCCATCAGCGGCGCCAGCACGGCCACGATCTTGATCAGGGCCCAGAGCACGGGCCACGCGGCGCCGGTCCACCAGGTGGCGGCGATCAGGTTCAGGCCGCCGTTGTACATCGCGTCGATCATGCCGACACCTCCTGTGCCGCACGGGCATCGGCGGTCAGTTGCAGCGACGGCGCGCGGCGCACCGTGCCGTCCAGCTGGTAGATGGATGCCACCACGGGCACGCCCTGAACCGGCGACAGGTCGGCCCCCACGGTGGTTGAGTTGTCGAGCTGGGCCGCAGGAAGCTGCAGCGGCGCCGCCTGACCCGCGAGGCCGTTGGCGGCGAGCACGCCAGCCAGCACGTCCTGAGCGGTCTCGGCCTCGAAGCCGGGAAGGCCCAGCAGATGGCCCAGCACGCGCAGCACCTTCCAGGCCGGACGGGTTTCACCCAACGGGCGAACCACAGCGTAGAAGCTCTGCAGGCGGCCTTCGGCATTGACAAAGCTGCCGGGGGTCTCGGTCCAGGGTGCGATGGGCAGCAGCACGTCGGCCACGTCCAGGTTGGCCTTGAAAGGGCTCAGGCTCACGACCATGTCGGCCTTGCCCAGGCCGGCGGTGCCGTAGGCGCTGTCGAAGGCGGGCTCGGTGTTGAGCAGGATGGCGGCCTTGACGCCGCCGGACAGCATCTGCGCGGCATTCAGGCCGCCCTGCCCTGGCTGGGCCCCCACCCACTGGGCGCCCACGGTGTTGGCGGCTTCGGTAAGGTAGCCCACGCTGGCACCAGTCTGCTCGCCAATCCACTGCGCCACAGCCAGCAGGCTGGCGGCGAAGGCGTGGTGCGCGGCGCCGTTGCCCAGCAGCACGGCCTTGGCGCTGCCGCCCAGCAAGGACTTGGCGATGGCCTTGGCGGTGTCGGAGGCCGTCACGCTCCAGGGCGAAGCAACACCCTTCTCGGCGGCCACGGCAGCTGCCACCTGGGCCAGCGCAGCCACCCAGGAGCCGCTTTCGCTGACCAGCGTGTTCGCCACGGGCAGCGCCCAGTCGCGCACCTGGCTGTCCAGCGCGTTCACCTGCGCGCCTTTGCGCGCGGCCTGGCGGATGCGCTGCGCGAACAGCGGGTGGTCCTTGCGCAGGTTGGAGCCCACCACCAGCACGCGCTGCAGCGTCGACAGCGCGGCGATGCTGGTGCCCAGCCAGCGCACACCGCTGCTGTTGCCGAAATCGGCGTGACGCAGGCGGTGGTCGATGTTCTGGCTGCCCAGACCGCGCACCAGCGCGCCGGCCAGCGCCAGCTCTTCCACGGTGCTGTGCGGGCTGGCCAGCAGGCCGATGGCACCAGCGCCGTGGCTGGACTTGATCTGCTGCAGGCCATTGGCCACGTATTCGAGCGCGGTCTGCCAGTCGACGGTCTTCCACTCGCCACCCTGCTTGAGCATGGGCTGGGTCAGGCGCTCGGGGCCGTTGAGAGCCTCGTAGCTGAAGCGGTCGCGGTCAGCGATCCAGCACTCGTTGACGGCCTCGTTCTCCAGCGGCACCACGCGCATGACCTGGTGGTTCTTGACCTGGACGATGAGGTTGGCGCCAGTGGAATCGTGCGGGCTGACCGACTTGCGGCGCGACAGCTCCCAGGTGCGGGCGCTGTAGCGGAACGGCTTGCTGGTGAGCGCGCCGACCGGGCAGATGTCGATCATGTTGCCCGACAGCTCGGAATCGACCGACTGGCCGACGAAGGTCTCGATCTCGGCGTGCTCGCCACGGTGCGACATGCCCAACTCCATCACGCCGGCCACTTCCTGGCCGAAACGCACGCAGCGGGTGCAGTGGATGCAGCGGCTCATCTCCTCCATGGAGATCAGCGGGCCCACCTCCTTGTGGAACACCACACGCTTCTCGTCGTCGTAGCGCGAGGTGGAACCGCCGTAGCCCACGGCCAGATCCTGCAGCTGGCACTCGCCGCCCTGGTCGCAGATGGGGCAATCGAGCGGGTGGTTGATCAGCAGGAACTCCATGACCGACTGCTGGGCCTTGATGGCCTTGTCGCTCTTGGTGCGCACGATCATGCCCTGGGTGACGGGCGTGGCGCAGGCCGGCATGGGCTTGGGCGCCTTCTCCACGTCCACCAGGCACATGCGGCAGTTGGCCGCGATGGAAAGCTTCTTGTGGTAGCAGAAATGGGGGATGTAGGTGCCCGCCTTTTCGGCCGCATGCATCACCATGCTGCCGGGGGCCACTTCCACCTTCTTGCCGTCGAGTTCGATTTCAACCATGTTGTGTTCCCGTGGGCTCAGGCCGCGGCCCTGACCATGGACGTCTTGTGTTCGATCAGGTGCTCGAACTCGTGACGGAAGTGCTTGACCATGGCGCGCACCGGCATCGCGGCAGCGTCGCCCAGGGCGCAGATGGTGCGGCCCATGATGTTCTCGGCCACGTTGTCGAGCAGGGCCATGTCGGCCGGCTTGCCCTCGCCGCGGTGGATGCGGTCGACCAGGCGCCACAGCCAGCCCGTGCCTTCGCGGCAGGGCGTGCACTGGCCGCAGGATTCGTGCATGTAGAAGTAGGACAGGCGCAGCAGGCTCTCCACCATGTCGCGGCTGTCGTCCATCACGATGACGGCGCCCGAACCCAGCATGGAGCCGGCCTTGGCGATGGAGTCGTAGTCCATCGTGCACTCCATCA
>CAMLQP010000065.1 GCA_946482115.1 uncultured Comamonadaceae bacterium | reverse complement strand
TGGCCAGGTCGCGCGCGGTGGTGGTGTGGCCGGCCTCGGTCAGGCCTTCGGGGTTCTTGAAGCTGGTGTTGGACAGGCCCATGGCCTTGGCCTGCTCGTTCATGAGCTGCACGAAGCGCTCGACCGAACCCCCCACGCCTTCGGCCAGCGCCACGGTGGCGTCGTTGCCCGACTGCACGATCATGCCCTTGATCAGGTCTTCCACCGGCACCTGCATCTTGGGGTCGATGAACATGCGCGAGCCCGGCATCTTCCAGGCCCGTTCGCTGACGCCGAAGGTCTGGGTCAGGCTGATCTTCTTGGCCTTGAGGGCGTCGAACACCAGGTAGGCGGACATCAGCTTGGTCAGCGACGCGGGCTCGACCGGCGCGTCGGCATCCCGGGCGGCCAGCACCTGGCCGCTGGTCACGTCCATCAGCAGGTAGGCGCGGGCGGCGATTTCGGGCGGGGCGGGCAGCTGGGCCTGGGCGGCGGTGGCGCCCAGAAGGAAGGACAGGGACAGGGCCCAGGCGCAGGCCTTGGCGGAAAAGGAACGGAACACGGGAATCCTTGGAAAAAGAGCGAATCAGGTTCGGACGTGACGGACGACGAGGTCCTTGAGCAGCGGCAGCTGGCCATGGAAGAAATGCCCGCCACCGGGCACCACCGTCACCGGCAGCACCTGTGGGCGGGCCCAGTCCATCACGGCCGCCAGCGGCACGGTATCGTCGACCTCGCCATGAACGACCAGGGTGCGGGCGTGAAGTTCCGGCGCGATGGGCGCGACGGTGAAGCGGCTGGCCGCGGTGCCGACCAGCACCAGGCGCTCGATCACACGCGTGCCGTGCAGCTGGGCCACGGCCTGGCTGGTGACGAAGGCGCCGAACGAGAACCCTGCCAGACAAAGGGGGCCCGCCGGAGCGAGCGTTTGCACCACGGCAAGCAGGTCGTCGCGCTCGCCCCGACCTTCATCATGGACGCCTTCGGTGCGGCCCACGCCCCGGAAGTTGAAGCGCACCGCCGTCCAGCCACAGGCCACGAAGGCGCGCGCCAGCGTCTGCACCACCTTGTTGTCCATGGTGCCGCCGAACAGCGGATGCGGGTGGGCGATCACGGCCACGCCGCGCGGCTCGGCCACCGGGTCGCGCGCGACCTCGATCGAGCCGGCAGCACCCGCGACAGTCAGGCGTTCGGTCTGGGCATTCATGGCGAGCCGCCGGGCCGCCCCAAGGCTCGGTCAGCCCCCTCGGGGGGCAGCGACCCGCGAAGCGGCGGAGCGTGGGGGTACTGTTTCATCTGCCGACGTGCGGTGGCGTCAGCAGCCGCTCGACCACCCGGCCGTTCTTCAGGTGCGATTCGACGATCTCGTCGATGTCGGCCTGATCCACGTAGGTGTACCAGGTCGCCTCGGGGTAGACCACCGCGATGGGGCCGCCCGCGCAGCGGTCCAGGCAGCCGGCCTTGTTGACGCGGACCTTGCCCGGGCCAGCCAGCCCGAGGGCCTTGACCTGGGACTTGCAACGGTCGAAGGCCTGCTGGGCCTGGTGATCGGCGCAGCAGGCTTCGCCGTTGGCGCGCTGGTTGAGGCAGAAGAAGATGTGGCGCTCGTAATACGAGCGGTTCGCGGCGGCATCGGACATGGCGGGATTTTATCGGTGCGGCGTTTCCGGCCCGCTGCGGCGCGAAGCCAGCCACACGCCGTAGGCCATGGCCAGGTAGGGCCACAGCCAGCCCAGCCACTGCGACAGGCCATGAAAGTGCGGGTAGCGCCCCTGCTGCCAGACCTCCAGCGATTGCATGAAGTAGGGGCTGTCGGGCGCGCGGTTGAGCAGCCCCAGCGCGAAAGCCAGCGCCAGCAGCATCAGCACCGCGCAGGTGCGCCGCGGCAGCGGCAGCGCCAGCAGGCCCAGCACCCCGGCCGCCGTCACGCCCACCAGCACCACCGGCGTGAGCCAGGCCCAGGCGTGGACGGCGCCATAGGTCAGCCCGGCCGAAAGGCCGCCCACCGCGAGCGCACCCAGGCCACAGGCCAGCCAGTACCACAGCCGCTGCCGCGCCGTGCGCAGCACCGCGTAGCCCAGCAGGCAGGGCGCCAGCAGATTGAGCGCGACGCAGACCGCCAGGCCCAGCGGGCTCAGCTCGGCGGGCGCGACCGGGGCGGCGGGCAGCCAGTCGGCGAAGGGCGTACCGTCCAGCGTCTCGAACAGCAGCTCCTCGACGCGCTGCCAGACCTGCCCCAGGCCGAACGGCAGCGAGGCCGGGTAGAGCGCGGCCACCGGCCACAGCGCCAGCAGCACCAGCGCGCCGCGCGAGTGCTCCACGAACCAGCCCTCGCGGAAGCGCCCCCAGCGCGCCACCACGCCCAGCCGCCCGAGCACGGCCACCAGCACCGCCCCCAGCACGGCACCGCCGGTGTTGAGCAGCCAGTCCACCTGCGAAGGCACGCGCGTGGGCAGGTAGTTCTGCAGCGCCTCCAGCGACAGCGACAGCAGCGCCGCCAGCGCGACGGCCAGCGGCACCGCCAGCCGCGTCCAGCCGGCGCGCCACAGCGCCCAGGTCAGCAGAAAACCCAGAGGCACATAACCGGCCAGGTTGGCCAGCACGTCCTGCGCGGTCCAGTACTGCGGCCAGGGCGCCCAGAGGAAATCGAAGGGCGGCACCCGCTGGGAGCGCCAGCCCTGGAAGGGGTAGAGGCTGGCATAGACCACCAGCGCCACGTACCACAGCGCCAGCGGCAGGGCAAAGCTGCGGCGCGTCTGCATGTGCACGGCCCTAGAACGGCTTGACCACCACCAGCACCACGGCCAGCAGCAGCAGCAGCACCGGCACCTCGTTGAACCAGCGGTACCAGACGTGGCCGCGGCGGTTCTCGCCGCGCTCGAAGCGGCGCAGCAGCGCGCCGCAGCCGTGGTGGTAGCCCAGCACCAGCACCACCACGGCCAGCTTGGCATGCATCCAGCCGTTGCCCGGCCCCCGCCCGATGCCGTAGCCCAGCCACAGCCACAGGCCCAGGCCCAGCGCGGGCACTGCCAGCAGGGTGGTGAACCGCATCAGCTTGCGCGCCATCAGCAGCAGGCGCTGGCGCTCGGCCACGCTTTCGGGCGGCACCAGGGCCAGGTTGACGAAGAGGCGCGGCAGATAGAACAGGCCGGCGAACCAGCTGGCCACGAACACGATGTGAAAGGCTTTGACCCAGAGCATCGGGGCAGTGTAGCAACGCGCCCTCTCTATATATGATGGCGGGCAGAGCCGCGCAGCGGCCATCCAGGAGGAAACCATGAAAAACACCCTTTGCGCGGCGCTCGCGCTGTGCCTGGCCGCCCCCGCGGCCCCCTCGTCGGCAGCCGCCCCGGACGCGCCCCGCCAGCCCCGGGCCCCGCGCCAGGCCAGCGTCAAGATCATCCCCAGCCCCTCGCACGAGAGCGGCGCCGAGCGCGACCGCCGCCTCAAGCGCGAGTGCAAGGGCCGCCCCAACGCGGGCGCCTGCCTGGGCTACGCGAGCTGAAATTCGGGCCCGCCGGGCCCAAAATTTCTCAAGCCCGCACAAGGCGGGTGCCGCTACCATCGGCGCCATGCCATCCGCGCTCGACTCCGCCATCGCCGCCATCCGGCACGCCGCCGGCCAGGGACAGCCGCTGAGCCTGCGCGGCGGCGGCAGCAAGGCCTTCGCCGCGCCGCCGCCCGCCGCCCAGGTGCTGGACACGCGCACGCTGTCGGGCATCGTGGCCTACGAGCCGACCGAGCTGGTCGTGACCGCCTGGGCCGGCACGCCGCTGGCCGAGCTGGAAGCCGCGCTGGCCGAAAAAGGCCAATGCCTGCCGTTCGAGCCGCCGCACTTCGGCCCCGGCGCCACCCTGGGCGGCGTGGTCGCCTCCGGCATCAGCGGCCCGGCGCGTGCCAGCGCGGGGTCGGTGCGTGACTACGTGCTGGGCACCCAGATCGTGAACGGCCGGGGCGAGCTGCTGACCTTCGGCGGCCAGGTCATGAAGAACGTGGCCGGCTACGACGTCAGTCGCCTCATGGCCGGCAGCTGGGGCACGCTGGGGCTGATCGCCCAGGTTTCACTGAAGGTGCTGCCAGTGGCGCCGGCCGAGGCGACGCTACGCTTTGCGCTGCCGCAGGCGCAGGCGCTCGGCCAGCTGCAGCGCTGGGGCGGCCAGCCGCTGCCGCTCAATGCCAGCCGCTGGGAAGGCGGCACCCTGTGGCTGCGGCTGCGCGGCGCCCGGGCCGCCGTGGAAGCCGCCTGCGCCCGGCTGCTGGCCGAGATGCCGGGCGATCGCCTGGACGACGACGGCGCCGGCTGGGCCGCCTGCCGCGACCAGCGGCTGCCTTTCTTCACCGCGCCGGGCGCCCACCTGGGTCTGTGGCGCCTGAGCGTGGCGCCCCACGCGCCTGCGCTGGACCTGCCCGGCCCGCAGCTGATCGAATGGCATGGCGGCCAACGGTGGGTATGGGCACCCGCTTCGGCCGGCATCGCGCTGATCGCCACCGCCGCCCAGGCCGGCGGCCATGCCACGCTGTGGCGCCTGCCGGCCGACGGCTCGGGCGACGACACGCCGCGCCACACCCCACGGCCCGCCGCGATCGCCCGCATTGAATCGCGCCTGAAGGTCGAATTCGACCCCCACGGAATCTTCGTCTGATGCAAACCCAGCTCGCCCCCGAATTCCAGGGCACGGCCGACGGCGCCGCGGCCGAGGCCATCCTGCGCAAGTGCGTGCACTGCGGCTTCTGCACCGCCACCTGCCCCACCTACCAGCTGCTGGGCGACGAGCTCGACGGCCCGCGCGGGCGCATCTACCTGATCAAGCAGGTGCTTGAAGGCGCCGAGCCCACGCGCGCCACCCAGGCCCACCTGGACCGCTGCCTGACCTGCCGCAACTGCGAATCCACCTGCCCCAGCGGGGTGGACTACGGCCACCTGGTGGACATCGGCCGCCAGATCGTGGACCAGAAGGTGCCGCGCCCCGCCGCCGAGCGCGCCACCCGCTGGCTGCTCAAGGAGGGCCTGAACTCGCCGCTGTTCGGCCCCGCCATGAAGCTGGGCCAGGCCGTGCGCGGCCTGCTGCCCGAAAGCCTCAAGGCCAAGGTGCCAGCGCCGCGCCCGGCCGGCGCCTGGCCCACCCGCTCCCACCCGCGCCAGGTGCTGATGCTGGCCGGCTGCGTGCAGCCGGCCATGATGCCCAGCATCAACACCGCCACCGCCCGCGTGCTGGACGCGGCCGGCATCCAGACGCTGGTGGCGCCCGGCGCCGGCTGCTGCGGGGCGGTCAAGTTCCACCTCAACGACCAGGCGGCGGCCAAGGCCCAGATGCGCGCCAACATCGCCGCCTGGTGGCCCCATGTGGAGCAGGGCGTGGAAGCCATCGTGATGAACGCCTCGGGCTGCGGCGTGACGGTCAAGGACTACGGCCACCTGCTGCGCGACGAACCCGAATGGGCCGAAAAAGCCGCCCGCATCAGCGCGCTCACGCGCGACCTGAGCGAGCTGCTGCCCGAACTCGTGCCCGCGCTGAAAGACCGCGTGAAGCCGGGCGCCACCCTGGCCTACCACCCGCCCTGCACGCTGCAGCACGGCCAGCAGCTCAAGGGAGGCGTCGAACGTGACCTGGCCGAGCTGGGCTTCGACATCCAGACGGCACGCGTCGAACCCCATCTGTGCTGCGGCTCCGCCGGCACCTACTCGGTGCTCAACCCCGGCATCGCCACCACGCTGCGCGACCGCAAGCTCGGCCATCTGGGCGAGCTGTCTGCCGAGACGATAGTCAGCGCCAACATCGGCTGCATCACCCACCTGCAGAGCGGCACCGGCACGCCGGTGAGGCACTGGGTGGAGGTGCTGGACGAGGCCCTGGCACGCTGAACGCGGCCCCACGGCGGCGGTGAATTGCGGCATCATGGCGGCGCCATGCGCCTGACCGCACCGCTGCCGCAGATCTGGCCCGGCCCCGTGCCCCGGGCCGGTGTGTGGCGTGGGTTGGCGCTGCTGCTGGCCGGCGCGCTGAGCCTGGGCGCCGCCGCGCAGGACGGCGACGACTTCGACCCGGACCGACCCACGCCGCCACTCGAAGCGGCGCAGCGCGAGCGCCTGCAGGCCCTGCTGCGGCAGACTCCCCCCACTGGCGCCACCTACGCCGTGCTGGACCGCTTCTACGAAGCGCGCTACCAGGCCGCCACCCAGCTGGTGGTGTCGGCGCCCGAACTGGAACAGCTGCTGCGCGACTGGACGGTGGCAGTGCCCGACAACCCCTCACCTCGCTGGATGCTGGCGCGCGGCCTGCTGGCCTGGGGACGGCGTGCCGAGGGCTACAGCCAGGCCGAAGCGGTGCTGGCCCAGACCGGCGTGGCATCACGAAAGATCCAGTACACCGCGCAGCTGGCCATGCACCGGATCGAAGACGCCCAGTACGCGCAGGCGCGCAGCCTGCTGGACGACAACGACGCGCTGATCCAGCGCACCACCAGCGCGCCCGGACGCACCGTTGCACAACAGCTGCTGTACCTGCATGCGCTGAACCACCAGAACGAATCGCGCTGCGCCTACGAGTACGAACATTTCCGCCTGGATGCCGCCATACAGGGCTGCCAGCGCGCGGTGGCCGGCGCCCGGGAACTGGTGCAGCGCACCCGCGGCAGCGACGGCCGGCTGACGGTGCAGGCGCCCCTCAGGCTGCAGGCCTTGTTAACCCGCCTGAGCGCGGTGCTGTCGCAGGCCAACCGCCCCTTCGACGCCGAACAGGCCCTGCACGAGGCGGCCCAGGTCATCGAGCAGCACCGCCTGGCACGCACGCCGGTGTTCCACATCCGCCAGGCGCGCCTGCGCATCGTGCAGCAACGCCCCGCCGAGGCCCTGGCGCTGGCGCGCAAGGCCATGGACCAGGCGCGTGCCCTGGGCAGCCCGCCCACCAGCCACCACTACCTGGTGGCGCACGGACTGGCGCAGGAAGCCCTGTCCATGCTGGGCCGCTGGAACGAGGCGCTGGAGCAGTACCGCCTCAACGACCAGCGGGTGGCGGGCAACGCACTGGCCGAGCGCCGGGCGGCCCAGCTCATCACCCGCGCGCTGGTCTATGCCCACACCGGGCGGGCCAGCGAGCTGGTGCCACGGCTGCAGACACAGGTCGAGGCCTCCGCCCAGACGTTTGGCGGCGGGCACTTCCGCACCGCGCTGCGGCGTGGCCTGCTGGGCGTGGCGTTGCTGGCGCAGGCCGACACACCTTCGCAGCAACGCGGGCGCGAGGCGCTGGAACTCGCCGTGCCCACCCTGATGTCGCCCCAGGGTCTGGGCGAAGGCGTGGAGGAACAGGGCGTCTTCCGGCTGGTGCGGCAGCTGGTGTTCGAGCGCTACATCGAACTCGCGGGCACCCTGGCCGATGCCCCCAGCCGCGCGCTGGCGTTCCAGGTGGCCGACGTGCTGCGCGGCTCGCTGGTGCAGCAGGCCCTGAACGAGGCCGCCGCGCGCGGTGCCGCCACCACCGAAGGGCTGGCCGACATCGTGCGCCGCGAGCAGGATGCCCGCAACGAGCTGCAGGCGCTCTACAACTTCATCGCCCGCCAGGCGGCCGAACTGGCGCCACAACGGCTGGACGGCGTGGTGGCGGCCATGACGCGGCGCATCCAGGAACTCGAAACCCTGCGGGGCGAGCTGCGGCTGCGGCTGGCGCGCGAATTTCCGGACTACGAACGCCTGATCAACCCCCAGCCGCCAACGCCCGAATCGGTGGCCCAGGTCCTGTCCACCGACGAGGCTTTTGTGTCGCTGCTGCCCACCCGGCGGTTCGTGCACCTGTGGCTGACCCGCGCGAGCGGGGTGAGCTACCACCGCGCCGCGCTGGGCGAGGCCGAACTGGGCGAGCTGGTGCACCGGCTGCGGCGCACGCTGGACGTGGCGGCCGCCGGCCCGCGCGTGCCCGCTTTCGACACACCGGCCGCACACACGCTGTACCGCACCTTGCTGGCGCCGCTTCTGGGCACGGACAGCCTGCCACCTCACCTGATCGTGGCGCCCGGTGGTGCCCTGGGCCAGATCCCGTTCGGCGTGCTGGTGACGGGCGAGCCCCCAGGGCCCGGCCAGGCCACGCCGTGGCTGATCCGCTCCACCGCCGTCAGCCATGTCGCCAGCGCGAGCGCCTGGCTCAGCGCGCGCGGCGCCAGCCGCGCACGCCGCGCAGGCGAAACCTTCGCCGGCTGGGGCGACCCGCTGTTCGACCCCGGTCGTGCCGGGCCGGGCCCCGCCCCTTCCGCCACCCGGTCGATCGCGCTGGCCCGCCTCGACACCCCGGTTGACCTGGAACGCGAACCGCCCCGTCCGCCCCTGCGCTACGCCGACATGCCGCCGCTGCCCGAAACCCGCACCGAGCTGCAGGCGATTGCGCGCGTGCTGCAGGCCGACCCGCAACGCGACCTGCGCCTGGGCCAACAGGCCACGCGCCAATCGGTGCTGGCCGCCAGCCGCAGCGGCGCACTGGCGCGCAAACAGGTCGTGGTGTTCGCCACCCACGGCCTGGTGGCCGGCGACCTGCCCAACCTGACCCAGCCCGCGCTGGCGCTGGCCGCCGACGGCCAAGAGGCCACCGAGCCGCTGGCGCCGCTGCTGACGCTGCAGGATGTGCTCACGCTCAAGCTCAACGCCGAATGGGTGGTGCTGAGCGCCTGCAACACCGCGGCCAACGACGGCCAGGCGCAGGAGGCTCTGAGCGGGCTGGCGCGCGGCTTTTTCTACGCCGGCTCGCGCAGCCTGCTGGTCACGCACTGGGCGGTCGAAAGCGAATCGGCCACCCAGCTCACCACCCGCACCTTCGCCCACCACAGCGCCCACCCCGGCACGCGCCGCGCCGAAAGCCTGCGCCAGGCCACGCTGCAGGTGATGGACCTGCCCCGCTACGCCCACCCCGCCTTCTGGGCCCCCTACGCGCTGGTGGGCGACGGCGCCCCCTGACAACGACCACCGGGAACTGCCTCATGCACCGCTGCCGCCACCTCCTGATCTGCCTGATGCTGCTGTCGGGCGTTGCGTGGGCCCAGGCCCAGGACCGCTCCCGCTTCGGCACCGTCTGGCGCGTCGGCGGCGCAGCGGTGGCGGTGCATGCCGACACCGGCGAGCGCCGGGTGCTGGCCGAAGGCGACGTGGTCTACACCCGCGACCGGCTGGAGACGCCGGCCGGCGCCGAGGTGCTGCTGCGCACCGACGACGACGGCGCCATCGCGCTGCGGCCCCAGGCCAGCGCGCGCATGGACCAGTACAACCCCGAGCGCGGCCCCGGCGCGCAATGGCACCTGCGCCTGCTGGGCGGGGGCCTGCGCATCGTCACCGGCTGGATCGCGCGCATGAACCAGTCGGGCTACCGGGTGGACATGCCCACCGCCACCGTGGGCGTGCGCGGCACCGACCACGAGCCCTACGCCATGACGCTGGACCTGGCGATGCAACTGCAGCAGCCCGCCGGCAGCTACGACAAGGTCAACCGCGGCGAGACGGTGCTGAGCGGCGGCGGCAACGCGCTGACCGTGCCGGCCGGCCGCGTGGGCTACATGCCGGACGTGCCGCGCACCCGCGCCCTGGGCAGCGTGCTGCTGCCCGCGCTGCTGGAGCAGGTGCCCGGCTTCTACCTGGCCGGGCGCTTCGACACCGAGCTCGGCACGCTGAACCCGCCCCCGCCCACCCCGGCGCCACCCACACCCGCGCCGACCGCCCCGGCGGCCCCGGCGGCCCCGGCGGCCCCGGTCACCACCGGCGGCGCCGCCGCCTGCGATGCCACCACCTTCGCCACCGGCTGGCTGCGCCAGCTCGACGACGCGGTGCGCGGGCGCTCGGCGCCGGCGCTGCTGGCCCTGTTCCGGCCCGAGGCGCGCATCAGTGCCAGCGTGGCCGGCGGCGCGCCGCGGGTATTCGACCGCGACGAACTCGCGCGCAGCACCCTGGCCGCGCTGGCCCAGCTCAGCGAGTTCAGCACCCAGCGTCCCACCGTGAGCGCCCAGGCCGATGCCGGCTGCCAGAACCTGCGCGTGGAATCCCTGGTGCTGGAGCGTGGCGTGCGCCAGGGCCGGAGCTACCAGATCGAGTCGGTGGAGACGTTCGAGCTGCAGCGCGAAGGCGATGCCTGGCGCGCGCGCGAAGCCGCCACCCGCATCCGCTGATACGCTTGGCGTCATGGCCTCCGAAGACCCCCGCCTGATGAACGTCGAGCTCAAGGTGCTCGACCTCGAACACACCATCGACCAGCTCAACGAGGTGGTGATACGCCAGCAGGCGCAGATCGACCGGCTCGTGCGCGAGCTGCTGGAGCTGGCGCAACGCCAACCCGGTGACGCGCCCGGCTTTCGCAGCCTGCGCGACGAGCTGCCGCCGCACTATTAGGTCCACCCCCGCGCCGCCTTCGGCGTCACCCCTTCAAGGGGGCGATGCGAGCGGACCGGCGGAGCCGGATCCACCGCATCCCAGGGCTGCGCTGACTCACAACCCGAGGTGGGTTTTGAAGGCGCTTGCGAAGCTCTCACCCCCACAGAGCGTGAGCGCCACCACGGTGCGGCCGCCTTCCTCGCGGTCGTCGAGCGCGCAGTCCCACTCGCCGCCTTCGTCCAGCGGCGCGGCCGGGCCAAAACGCTTGTGGGCCCAGTCCAGCACCTGTTTCACCTCGGCACGCAGCGCCGGCGCGTGCCGGGCGTCCACATCGGCCAGCGCGTCGAAGGTGGTCACGCCCTCGCCGTCGTCGGCCACCTCGAAGTCGAGGTAGTCGGGCGTGCTCACACCACGCCTTGCGCGCGCAGTTCGGCGATGCGCGCGGCGCTCAGGCCCAGGCCGGCCAGCACCTCGTCGGTGTGCTGGCCCATGGTGGGCGGCGCGTGGCGCAGCGTGGCGGGGAAGTCGGCCAGCCGGATCGGGCTGGCCACGCCCGCGATGGTCTGCCCGTCAGCGCGCGGCTGGCGTACCACCAGGCCGCGCGCGGCCACCTGCGGGTCGGCGAAGGCCTGGCCGATGTCGTTGATGGGGCCGCAAGGCACGGCCTTGTCCTCCAGCAGCGCGATCCAGTCGGCCGTGGTGCGGGTGCGCGTCACCTCGCACAGGGCGGGGATCAGCACGCCCCGATTGCGCACGCGGGCGCTGGCGGTGGCGAAACGCTCGTCGGTGGCCCAGCCGGGCTGGCCGGCCGCGTGCGAGAAACGCGCGAACTGGCCGTCGTTGCCGATGGCCAGCAGCATGGAGCCGTCGGCGGTGGGGAAGTCCTGGTAGGGCGCGAGGCTGGGGTGGGTGTTGCCCTGGCGCTGCGGCACGGCGCCGGTGTTGAGAAAGCCGGCCGCCTGGTTGGCCAGGATGGCCATGCCGACGTCGAGCAGGGCCATGTCAATGTGCTGGCCAGCGCCGGTGCGATGGCGGGTTTCGATGGCCGCGAGTATGGCGGTGGCCGCGTAGATGCCGGTGAAGACATCGGTGATGGCCACGCCCACGCGCAGCGGGCCGCCGCCGGGCTCGGCATCGGGGCGGCCGGTGATGCTCATCATGCCGCTCATGGCCTGGATCATGAGGTCGTAGCCGGCGCGTTCGGCGTACGGCCCGGTCTGGCCGAAGCCGGTGACCGAGCAGTAGATCAGGCGCGGGTTGACGGCCTGGAGGCTGGCGTAGTCCAGCCCGTACTTCTTCAGACCGCCGACCTTGAAGTTCTCCACCAGCACGTCGGCCCCGGCCGCCATCTGGCGGATCAGCGCCTGGCCCTCGGGCTTGGCCATGTCGATGGTGACCGAGCGCTTGTTGCGGTTGCAGGCGGTGTAGTAGGAGGCCTGCTCGGTGTCGTTGCCGTCGGCATCCTTCAGGAAGGGTGGGCCCCAGCGGCGCGTGTCGTCGCCCTCGCCGGGTTTTTCCACCTTGACCACGTCGGCGCCCAGGTCGCCCAGGATCTGGGTGCACCACGGGCCCGCGAGCACGCGGGAGAGGTCGAGCACCTTGAGGTGCGAGAGCGCGCCGGCCATGTCAGTTGCTGAAGGCGGCGATGCCGGTGATCGCCCGCCCCAGGATCAGCGCGTGCACGTCGTGGGTGCCCTCATAGGTGTTGACCACCTCCAGGTTGACCAGGTGGCGCGCCACGCCGAACTCGTCGCTGATGCCGTTGCCGCCCA
>CAMLQP010000064.1 GCA_946482115.1 uncultured Comamonadaceae bacterium | reverse complement strand
CAGGCTCAGGCTCAGGCTCAGGCTCAGGCTCAGGCTCAGGCTCAGGCTCAGGCTCAGGCTCGGGCTCGGGCTCGGGCCAGGAAACATCCACCGGATCAGGAGTCGGCCCTGCTGAGGATTCGGTGGTGGCACCGACTTCTGGGGACAGCGTCGGCTCGGGGACAGTTGGCACCGCATCCGTCGGCCACGGGGCCAGATCCAGCGAGGCATCGAACACCTCGCCGCAGTGGCCACACCTCACCCAGCCATCGGAGATCTTGAGCTGGTCAGCCACCACCCGGAACTGGGTGGTGCAGGCGGGGCAGCGGGTGACGAAACTCATGCATGCATTCTAGAGACAGTGCCCACCCTCCCTACACCCCACACGCTGCGAGACAATGCCCCACCAGCCGCACGTCGCCCGGGTTCGCGCGGCCATATCAACCAACAGGGAGAACACCATGGGCTACTACGACAACGTCAACCCCACCTTGCTGGAGCAGGTGCCACCGCATGCCCGCCGGCTGCTGGAACTCGGCTGCGGTGCTGGTGCCATGGCCCGTGCCGTACGGGAACGGCTGTCGGCACAGCCTTACTACGTCGGCATCGAGCTGGACCCCCAGGCGCTTGAGCGAGCACGCGACGCGTTGGACCTGGCCGTGCCGTGCAACCTGGACCAGGTGGGCAATTGGTCCACGGCCCCCTACTCGCGGAGGTGGCCCAAGGGCACTTCGACCACCTCATCGTCGGCGATGTGCTGGAACATCTGCGCGAGCCCTGGCAAGTGCTGCGCGAGGCCGTGACCTGCCTGGCCCCGGGCGGATGCGTGCTGGCCTGCATACCCAACGTGCAGCACTGGAGCACTTGGGTGCAGCACTGGAGCACTTGGGTGCAGCTGGCACGGGGCCGCTGGCCCCGCAGCGACAGCGGACTGTTCGACCGCACCCACCTGCGCTGGTTCACCCTGGACGACATGGTGGCCTTGCTGCGGGAGGCAGGGCTGGTGGTGGACAAGGTGCTGCCCCGCGTGTTCCAGGCCGAGCAGGGGCAGCAGGTGATGCGCGCGCTGGAATCGCTGGCGCAGGTGGCGGGCGCCGACTTCGACACACTGCAGCAACGGGGCCTGCCCCTGCAATACGTGCTGGTGGCCCACAAACCGGCCACGGTGCCCTGAAGCGCGCGGGTCAGGCGGGACGCCGCGCCGTCATCAGCACCCAGCCGTCCTCTTCGTCGGCCACCGACAGGGCGAGCCAGGGTGCGTAGGCTTCAATCAATTCGTCACGCTGGCGCGAGAGGATGCCGGCGAGCACCAGGTGGCCTCCCGCGTCGACATGGGCGCACAGCAGCGGCGCCAGCACCTTGAGCGGCGTGGCCAGTATGTTGGCCAGCACCACGTCGAACGTGCCCCGGGCCGCGTCGGGCAGGCCGGGCTGCAGCACGACATGGTTGTTGGCGGCATTGAGACGGGTCGATTCGACAGCAGCCGGATCGATGTCCACCGCGACAATCTCGCCCGCGCCGACCTTGGCTGCACCTATGGCCAGGATACCCGAGCCGCAGCCGTAGTCCAGCACACGCTGGCCGTCGAGCCGGCGCGTGGCCAGCCAGCGCAGGCACATGCGGGTGGTGGGATGGGTACCGGTGCCGAAGGCGAGGCCAGGGTCCAGGCGGATCACCTGTTCGGCCTGGGCCGGTGGTTCGTGCCAGCTCGGCACGATCCAGAAGGTGGGGGTGATCTCGACCGGATCGAACTGCGACTGGGTCAGGCGCACCCAGTCCTGCTCGGGCACCACCGTAACAGCCAGCACCTCGCAGCCGTCGAAGAAATCCTGCGCCGCCAGCAGCCCGGCGGCCTCGCGGGCCTGGGCTTCCTCGGCAAACAGCGCGACCACGCGCGATCTCTGCCAACCCTCCTTGGGCGGCGGCATGCCGGGTTCGCCGAACAGGGCCTGCTCGGCGGGGGTCTGGGCATCGGCGTCCTCGACCGAGACCGACAGCGCATCCAGCGCGTCCAGCGCCTCGCCCAGAATCTCGATACGGTCCTCAGGCGCCAGCAGGGTCAGCTCGAACATGGGCTCAGCGCTTGCGTTGGGACAGCCACTCTTCCAGGTAGTGGATGTTGGTGCCGCCCGCCACGAAGTTGGCGTCCACCATCAGCTCGCGGTGCAGCGGGATGTTGGTCAGTATGCCTTCGACCGCCGTCTCGATCAGCGCGGTGCGCATGCGGGCCAGCGCCTGCTCGCGGGTGTCGCCGTGCACGATGATCTTGCCGACCATGGAGTCGTAGTTGGGCGGCACGAAGTAATTGGTGTAGATATGCGAGTCGACGCGCACGCCCGGTCCGCCCGGCGGGTGCCAGGCGGTGATGCGCCCCGGCGAGGGCGTGAACTTGTAGGGGTCTTCGGCGTTGACGCGGCACTCGATGGCGTGGCCACGCAGCTCGATCTGGCGCTGGGTGAAGGGCAGTTTCTCGCCAGCAGCCACCGCGATCTGGGTGCGCACGATGTCGATGCCGGTGATCAGCTCCGTCACCGGGTGCTCCACCTGCACGCGGGTGTTCATCTCGATGAAGTAGAACTCGCCGTTTTCGTACAGGAACTCGAAGGTGCCAGCGCCGCGATAGCCGATCTTCTTGCAGGCGGCCGCGCAGCGCTCACCAATCTTCTCGATCAGGCGGCGCGGGATGCCGGGCGCGGGCGCTTCCTCGATCACCTTCTGGTGGCGGCGCTGCATGGAACAGTCGCGCTCGCCCAGGTAGACGGCGTTGCGGTGCTGGTCGGCCAGCACCTGTATCTCGATGTGGCGCGGGTTCTGGAGGAATTTCTCCATGTAGACCGCCGGGTTGCCAAAGGCGGCACCCGCCTCGGCCTTGGTGGTCTGCACCGCGTGCAGCAGCGCGGCCTCGGTGTGCACCACGCGCATGCCGCGCCCGCCGCCACCGCCAGCAGCCTTGATGATGACCGGGTAGCCGATCGCCTTGGCGGTCTTCTTGATATAGGCGGGATCGTCGGGCAGCGCGCCGTCGGAGCCGGGCACCGTGGGCACGCCGGCGCGGATCATGGCCTGTTTGGCCGAGACCTTGTCGCCCATCAGGCGGATGGACTCGGGCGAGGGACCGATGAAGGTAAAGCCGCTTTTCTCGACCCGCTCGGCGAAATCGGCGTTCTCGCTCAGGAAACCGTAGCCGGGGTGTATGGCCTCGGCGTCGGTC
This sequence comes from uncultured Comamonadaceae bacterium, assembly GCA_946482115.1. Next base: position 9,009 of record CAMLQP010000064.1, on the reverse strand, counting down.
ACCTCGGCGGCCGAGATGATGGCCGGCATGTTGAGGTAACTCTGGCTGGACGGTGCCGGGCCGATGCAGACAGCCTCGTCGGCCAGCTTGACGTACTTGGCGTCGCGGTCGGCCTCGGAATAGACCATCACGGCCTTGATGCCCATTTCCCGGCAGGCGCGCTGCACCCGCAGGGCAATCTCACCCCGGTTGGCGATCAGTATCTTCTTGAACATGGGAAAGTGCCCGCCCGGCTCACTCGATGACGAAGAGCGGCTGGCCGTATTCGACGGGCTGCCCGTTCTCGACCAGCACCTGGGTGATGGTGCCGGACTTGTCGGCCTCGATCTCGTTGAGTATCTTCATGGCTTCGACAATGCACAGGGCGTCGCCTTCCTTGACCTGGCTGCCGACCTCGACGAACGAGGCGGCACCCGGGCTGGAGGCGCGGTAGAAAGTGCCGACCATGGGCGACTTGACAATATGGCCTGTCACGGCCGGGGCGGCAGCGGGCGCGGCGGCAGCCGGTTCGGCCACCGCCACGGCGGCCGGGCCGGCGGGCAGGACCGGAGCGGCAACCGTCACCACCGGCGCGGCAGCAACAACCGGCGCGCTCTTGACGATGCGGACCTTGCCTTCGGCCTCGGTGATCTCCAGCTCGGACACATTGGACTCCGAGACCAGATCGATCAGAGTTTTGAGTTTGCGCAAATCCATGTTCTTCTCCGGTGGGTGCATCTAGAATGCAGCAACCCCATGTTGTGGTTCCAAAATCGGACGGACTATACACGATGACCCAACCACGGCATGAAACACCGATATGGCAGCGATCTGCTGGCATCTACCGCCGATCCGTGGTACATCTGTCGTCAATTTCATCTTTTTATCAATTGGTGAACCAGGCCTCCCAGCCCCCTGGGCAGGCCTGAGGCCGCCGCTCGGACCATGGCAGACGACGACAAAAACGCCAGCGCCACCGTCACCATGGCCCTGCCCGGCCTGGGACGGGCACTGATTTCTGCCGGCAAGCTGCAGCAGAAAACCGCCGAGGAGCTCTACGCCAGGACCCAGAGCAAGCGCAGCAGCTTCATCGCCGAACTGGTGGGCAGCGGCGCGGTGTCGGCCCATGACCTGGCCCACACCATGTCCCAGGCGTTCGGCGCGCCGCTGCTGGACCTGGACGCCATCGACGTCCACCGCCTGCCCCAAGGGGTCCTGGATAGCAAGACCTGCCAACAGTACCGCATCCTGGTGCTGGGCCGGCGCAACAACCGCCTGACGGTCGCCACCGCCGACCCGTCCGACCAGCAGGCACTGGAAAAGATCAAGTTCGCCAGCCAGCTCAATGTCGACTGGGTGATCGCCGAATACGACAAGCTCATCCGCCTGGTGGACGCCGCGGCCACGTCAGCCAGCGAAGCCATCGACCACATCGTCGGTGGCGAGTTCGAATTCGAGGATTCCCACATCGAAACGGACCCGGCCGAGTCGGCCGACAAGATGTCCGCCGAGGTCGAAGATGCGCCAGTTGTGCGCTTTTTGCAGAAGATGCTGCTGGATGCCTTCAGCATGCGGGCTTCCGACCTGCATTTCGAGCCTTACGAGCACAACTACCGGGTGCGCTTCCGCATCGATGGCGAGCTGCGCGAGATCGCGAGCCCGCCGGTGGCCATCAAGGACAAGCTGGCCTCGCGCATCAAGGTCATCTCGCGCATGGACATCTCCGAGAAGCGGGTGCCGCAGGACGGACGCATGAAGCTCAAGGTCGGCCCCGACAAGGTGATCGACTTCCGCGTCAGCACCCTGCCCACGCTGTTCGGCGAGAAGATCGTGATCCGCATCCTGGACCCGAGCAGCGCCCGGCTGGGCATCGACGCCCTGGGCTACGAGCCGGAGGAAAAGGAACGGCTGCTGGAAGCGATCGGCCGACCTTACGGCATGGTGCTGGTCACCGGCCCCACGGGTTCGGGCAAGACGGTGTCGCTCTACACCTGCCTGAACATACTCAACCAGCCGGGGGTCAACATCTCCACGGCCGAAGACCCGTCGGAGATCAACCTGCCGGGCGTCAACCAGGTCAACGTCAACGACAAGGCGGGCCTGACCTTCGCCGCCGCGCTCAAGGCCTTCCTGCGCCAGGATCCGGACGTGATCATGGTGGGCGAGATCCGCGACCTGGAAACCGCCGACATCGCCATCAAGGCCGCCCAGACCGGCCACATGGTGCTGTCCACCCTGCACACCAACGACGCGCCCACCACGCTGACCCGCATGCTCAACATGGGCATTGCGCCGTTCAACATCGCTTCCAGCGTGATCCTGATCACGGCCCAGCGCCTGGCCCGGCGCCTGTGCCCACAGTGCAAGCAGCCCCTGGACGTGCCCGACAAGGCGCTGCTGGACGCCGGCTTCAGGCCCGACGAGCTGGACGGCAGCTGGAAGCCCTACAGGCCGGTGGGCTGCAGTGCCTGCAACAACGGCTACAAGGGCCGCGTCGGCATCTACCAGGTCATGCCCATAACGGAAGACATCCAGCGCATCATCCTGCGCGGCGGCAGCGCGCTGGAAATCGCCGAACAGGCCGAGCGCGAGGGTGTCCGCACCTTGCGCCAATCGGGGCTGCACAAGGTTAAACTGGGCGTCACGTCGCTTGACGAAGTGCTCAACTGCACCAATGACTGAGCCCGGCAACCGCCCAGACTGATCAAAAAAGGGACCGTTCAAAAGGACCGCCATGGCAACTGCGACCAAGGACATCAAGGAGTTCGTGTTCGAGTGGGAGGGCAAGGACCGCAACGGCAAGGTCGTTCGCGGCGAAACCCGCGCCGGCGGCGAGAACCAGGTTCAGGCGTCGCTGCGCCGCCAGGGCATCCTGCCGGTCAAGATCAAGAAGCGCCGGATGCGCTCGGGCAAGCCCATCAAGCCCAAGGACATCGCGATCTTCACCCGCCAGATGGCCACCATGATGAAAGCCGGCGTGCCGCTGCTGCAGGCCTTCGACATCGTGGGACGCGGCAACCCCAACGCCAATGTCACCCGGCTGCTCAGCGACATCCGTACCGACGTCGAGACCGGCACCTCGCTGTCGGCGGCCTTTCGCAAGCATCCGCTCTACTTCGACAACCTCTATTGCAACCTGATCGAGGCTGGCGAGGCGGCGGGTATCCTGGAAGAACTGCTGGACCGGCTTGCCATGTACATGGAAAAGACCGAGGCCATCAAGTCCAAGATCAAGTCGGCGCTGATGTACCCGATCGCGGTGATCGTGGTGGCCTTCGTGGTGGTCTCGGTGATCATGATCTTCGTGATCCCGGCCTTCAAGCAGGTGTTCTCCTCGTTCGGCGCCGACCTGCCCGCGCCGACGCTGTTCGTGATCGCGATGAGCGAGTTCTTCGTCGAGTGGTGGTGGCTGATCTTCGGTGGCATCGGCGGCGGCCTGTACTTCTTCTTCCAGGCCTGGAGACGCAACGAGAAGGTGCAGCGGTTCATGGACCGGCTGATGCTGCGCATCCCGGTGTTCGGGGTGCTGGTCGAAAAATCCGTGATCGCCCGCTGGACCCGCACGCTGTCCACCATGTTCGCGGCCGGCGTGCCGCTGGTGGAGGCCCTGGACTCCGTGGGTGGGGCCTCGGGCAACTTTCTCTACGCGGATGCGACCGAGAAGATCCAGCAGGAAGTCTCGACCGGCACCAGCCTGACCGCGGCCATGACCAATGCCAACATCTTCCCGTCCATGGTGCTGCAGATGTGCGCCATCGGCGAGGAATCCGGCTCCATCGACCACATGCTCGGCAAGGCGGCCGATTTCTACGAGGCCGAGGTGGACGACATGGTGGCCGGCCTGTCCAGCCTGATGGAGCCCATCATCATCGTGATCCTGGGCACCATCATCGGCGGCATCGTGATCTCGATGTACCTGCCGATCTTCAAGCTGGGTCAAGTTGTTTAAGCCACCACCCCGCGCTGCCTGAGCGCGGCGATCTGAGCGTCGCTCAGCCCCACCTCGCGCAGCACCGCGTCGGTGTCCTGCCCCAGGGCGGGGGCGTTGCGGCGGTGGCCACCCGGGGTTTCGCTCAGCTTGGGCACGAAACCCGGCACCGTCAGGTCGCTGCCGTCGCTCATCCGCACGGTTTCCAGCATGCCGCGCGCGGCGTAGTGCGGATCGGCGGCGATGTCGGCGGCGGTGTAGATGCGGCCGGCCGGCACCTCGGCCCGCGCCAGGGCCTCCAGCGCCGCGCCGGTGTCCAGGGTCGCCGCCCAGGCGCCGATCGCGGCGTCGAGCTCGTCCACCCGCGCAACCCGGCCCTGATTGGTCTGCAGGTCGGGTTGCCGCCCCAGGTCGGGGCGCCCAATGCAGTCCATCAGGCGGCGGAAGATGCTGTCGCCATTGCCGGCCACCAGCACGTACTGGCCGTCGGCGCAGCGGTAGGCATTGGTGGGCGCGATACCCGGCAAAGCGCTGCCAGCCGGTCCGCGGACAGCGCCGAAGGCGCTGTACTCCGGCAGCAGGCTCTCCATGCAGTTGAACACCGCCTCGTACAGCGCCACGTCCACCACCTGCCCGCGCCCGCTGCGCGAGCGGTGGTGCAACGCCATCAGCACCCCGATCACGCCGTGCAGCGACGCCAGCGTGTCGCCGATGCTCACGCCCACGCGCACCGGCACCCGGCCCGGCTCGCCGCTCAGGTGACGCAGGCCACCCATGGCTTCCGCCACCACCCCGAAGCCCGGCCGGTCGCGGTAGGGGCCGGTCTGCCCATAGCCGCTGATGCGCAGCATGATCAGACGGGGGTTGAGCGCCAGCAGGTCGTCCGGCCCCAGGCCCCACTCTTCCATGGCGCCGGGACGGAAGTTCTCGACCAGCACGTCGGCCTCGGCCGCCAGCCGGCGCACGATGTCGCGCGCCTCGGTCTGGCGTAGATCCAGCGCCAGCGAGCGCTTGTTGCGCGACTGCACCTGCCACCAGACCGAGGTGCCGTCCTTGAGCAGGCGCCAGGTGCGCAGCGGGTCGCCGCCGCCTTGCCCATCCCTTGGCGGGGGCTCGATCTTGACCACGTCGGCACCGAAATCGGCCAGGGTCTTGGCCGCGAACGGGCCGGCGATCAGTTGCCCCAGCTCGACCACCTTGAGGCCGTCGAGCGGGCCCGCGGCCGGGGCGCTCATGTCTTCTTGCCGCCCTTGGGCGAAGCGCTCAGCAAGGCGTCCAGGTTCTTCACGATCTCGGATTCGATGCGGTCCTTGAAGGCCCCCAACAGGAAGCCGAGCTTCGCGTCCAGCTCGAAACGGTCCTTGGTCACGACCAGCGTGCCGTCGACGCCGCTGCGCGAGAAGCTCACCTCGTCGCTGGTCTTGCCTTCGGCATAGGTGCATTCCATGCCGAACTCCTGTTCGGCCTGTTCGGCCCAGGCGAATGCCACCTTGCGGGCCTTGGCCAGGCCCAGTGCGTGGTCGCGGCGGATGTGCAGATCGGGCATGGTGTCTCCTGTCTCAGTTCGTGGGGCGAAGCGCCCCGAGCGCGGCATGGCGCTCGGCCTTGGGCTGGCGCGCAAGCGCCCGCACCGCATCATAAAACCGGGCGAAATCACGGCCCTCGCGCTCGAACAGCGCCTCGAAGCCCGGCACCAGCTCATCGTAGGCGCGCTGGGCGGCGAACAGCGCATTGTTGGCCTGCAAAGCCCAGGGGTCGTAGCCGGCAAAGCCGCCCCACTCGGCCTTGAGCGCCTGGTAGCGCGCCCGGAACCCGGTCATCGCCGCCTGCTTGGCCGCTTCGCGGGCCGCGGCGTCCGGCAGCGCGTAGGCGGCGGCCAGACGCTCGCGGGTGGCGGCGGTGAGCGCACGGAACTGGCGGCGGCGGGCATCGAAGCGTTCGTAATCGCGGCGCACGGCCTCGCCGGCCCGGGTTGCCATCCAGCGCTCGCCACCCAGGCGCTCGACCGCGGTGGCGAAGGATTCGTTGAAAGCCATGTCGTCCGGGACGTAGATCACCTGGTGTGCCAGCTCGTGGAACAGGATGCGGGCCAGTTCTCCCTCGGGGTAGCCGATGAAGGTGCTGAGCAGCGGATCGCCGCCCAGCCAGTTGGTCCAGCCCAGGGTGGAATACGCCGGCACCGGATACACCGCGACCTCGAGATCCGCACCGAGGGTGGCGGCGAAGGCGCGTGCGTCGGCCTCGTCGAAGTAGCCCCGGTAACCCACGCAGCCGACGACGGGGAAACACCACTGCTTCAATGTCAATTCCTGGGGCGGTGCGGCCACCACGTTCCAGACCACCGCGCGGCGCTTGAGGTCAGCGTACCGGGTGTAGCTGGCATTGTCGGGCAGTGCCAGCTGCTCCACCGCAAAGCGGCGCATGTGCCGCGCCTGCTCCAGCCGCTGTCGCACCGCCGGCGGTGTGGTTTCGTCTCCGAGCCAGTCCCCTATGGGCCGCGCTGCCCGCATCACGCCCACGTGGCCGGTGACGGACTGCCAGTAATAGCCCACCCCGGTGGTCGCGCTGCAACCCGCCAGCGCCGCCGCCAGCAGCAGTGCACCGGCGCCGGCCAGCCGTCTCATGCCTTGTGCACCTCGACGAGGCAGTCGTAGAACGTGGGCGCGCGGCCCAGGTCGGTGAGGCGCTGGCTGGTCAGCTGGTTGACATTGGTGCCGCGCAGGCCGAACTTGCGCCACCAGATGCCCAGGCCATTGACCACACCGGGTCGGGCGCGGTCGCTCACGCGTGCCGCGCAGTGGTACTCGCCCCGGTCGTTGAACACGCGCACCACGTCGCCGTCGGCGATGCCGCGCGGGGCCGCGTCGCTGGCGTGGATTTCGAGCACCGGCTCGCGCTCGATGTCGCGCAGGCTGGTCACGTTGACGAAGCTGGAGTTGAGGAAGTTGCGCGCGGGCGGCGAAATCATGGCCAGCGGGTGGCGCGGGTCGCTGCCAGGCACCTCGAAATTGGGCAGATAGTCCGGCAGGCCGTCCTGGCCTTGGGCGGCGAGCGCGGCGCTGAAGAACTCGCACCGGCCCGAGGCGGTGGGAAAACGACCGTCGGCGAACGGCGCATCGGGCATGTCCAGCGTCGCGAAGCCCTGCTCGAGCAGGGTCTCGAAGTCGATGCGCCCCTCGAAGGCCTGGCGGCACAACGTTTCGTCGTCGTCCTGGAAACAGGCCTCGGCAAAGCCCATGCGCTGGGCCAGCGCGCGGAACACCGCCGTGTTGGGCCGGGCCTCGCCCATCGGGGCGATCGCTGGCCGGTTCAGCAGCACGTCGGTGTGGCCATAGCTGGTGTGGATGTCCCAGTGCTCCAGCTGCGTGGTGGCCGGCAACACGTAGTCGGCGTGATCGGCGGTGTCGGTCTGGAACTGCTCCAGCACCACGGTGAACAGGTCTTCGCGCGCGAAGCCCTGGACCACCTTGGACGACTCAGGCGCCACCGCGACCGGGTTGCTGTTGTAGACGATCAGCGCCTCCACGCGCGGCCCGAAGGCGGGCGAGGCGCCGCGCAGCAGGTCATCGCCGATGGTGGTCATGTTGAGGGTGCGGGGCTGGCGGCCGGCCAGCAGGTCCGGGCGGTAAAGCTCGGCCCGGCGCACCGGGTAGGAGCCCGAGCTGCTCAGCAGCATGCCGCCCGCGCGGTGGCGCCAGGCCCCCACCAGCGCCGGCAGACAGGCCACGGCGCGCACCGCGTTGCCGCCACCGCGCGCGCGCTGCATGCCGTAATTCAGGCGGATCGCCACCGGGGCGCCCCGTTTCGCGGTTTCGCCGTAGTCGCGCGCCAGACGGCGGATCTGCTCCACCGGCACGCCGCAGACGGCCGCCGCGCGCTCGGGCGGCCACTGCAAGGCGCGCTCGCGCAGCGCCTCCCAGCCCAGCGTGTGGCGCTGCAGGTAGTCGTGGTCCAGCCAGTCGTTGGCGATCAGCTCGTGCATCAGCGCCAGCGCCAGCGCGGCATCGGTACCGGGCAGCAAAGCGATGTGTTCGTGGCACTTCTCGGCCGTCTCGCTCCTGCGCGGATCGATGCAGACCAGGCGCGCGCCGTTTCTCTTGGCCTCCTGGGCGTGGCGCCAGAAATGCAGGTTGCTGCCGATGGAGTTGCTGCCCCAGATCAGGATCAGCCGGCTTTCGGCGAAGAACTGCACCCGCATGCCCAGCTTGCCGCCCAGCGTGTGCGTCAGGGCCTCGGCACCGGCCGAGGCACAGATGGTGCGGTCCAGGAAGGACGCCCCCAGCCGGTGAAAGAAGCGCGCCGCCATGGATTCGCCCTGCACCAGCCCCATGGTGCCCGCGTAGCTGTAGGGCAGCACGGCCTGCGGGTCGCGCGCGGCGATGGCCTGGAGCCGCGCCGCAATGTCGTCCAGCGCCTCGTCCCAGCCCACGCGCTCGAAACGGCCGCTGCCCTTGGGACCCACGCGCCGCAGCGGGTGCAGCAGGCGCTCGGGGTGGTTCGTGCGTTCGGCGTATTTCGACACCTTGGCACACAGCACGCCGCCGGTGTGCGGGTGATCCGGGTTGCCGGCCACGCGCACCGCCGTTCCTTCGGTCACGGTGGTGATCAGGGCGCAGGTGTCGGGGCAGTCGTGCGGGCAGGCGCCACGCACCTGGACGGTCGAGAAGGCGTTCATGGGGTGAATTGTGCCCAATGGCCGCCCCCGGCGGGTGGACGCTGCTACCATGCCCTTTTGAGGTGATACCCCATGAAACTGATCGACAGCATCGCGACCCAGGCGGCCACCATCGCCGCCGTGCGGCGTGACATCCACGCCCACCCCGAACTCTGCTTTGAGGAGGTGCGTACCGCCGACCTGGTGGCTCAGAAACTCACCGAATGGGGCATCCCCATCCACCGCGGCATGGGCACCACTGGCGTGGTGGGCATCGTGCACGGCCGTGACGGTGGCCGCAACGGCCGCGCCGTGGGCCTGCGCGCCGACATGGACGCACTGCCCATGCAGGAGTTCAACACCTTTGAGCACGCCAGCCGGCACGCCGGCAAGATGCACGCCTGCGGCCACGACGGCCACACCGCCATGCTGCTGGCCGCCGCGCAGC
>CAMLQP010000063.1 GCA_946482115.1 uncultured Comamonadaceae bacterium | reverse complement strand
CCAACATCCTGGGCTGGCACACGCTGACCATACTGGGCGTGCGCGAACTGGCCTCGGGCCGCGCGGCGGTGCTGGGCTTCACCATGCCGATCTGGACCGTGCTGCTGGGCGTGGTGTTCTTCGGCGAGAAGCTCACGCGCCGCGTGGCGCTGGCCAGCGTGGCCGCCCTGTCGGCCATTGCGCTGCTGCTGGCCGACGAACTGGTGTCGCTGTCGGGCCGGCCGGTGGGCATACTCTGGATGGAAGGCGCCGCGCTGAGCTGGGCCCTGGGCACGCTGATGATGCGCCGCGCCACCCTGACCCTGCCGGTGGAGGCGCTCACGGTCTGGATGATGGGCCTGGGCTCGCTGGCGCTGTGGGGCATCGCCTTCACGTTCGAGCCCTGGCCGGTCTGGCACTTCAGCCTGCCCATGTGGCTGAGCCTGGCCTACGGCATCCTCATCAACTACGGCTTCGCGCAGATCATCTGGTTCGGGCTGGCGCGCCACCTGCCGCCCGCCACCAGCGCCATGAGCATCATGGCCGTGCCGCTGATCGGCACCCTGTCGGCCCCGCTGATCGTGGGCGAGCACCCGGGCTGGCCCGACCTGCTGGCCGTGGCCTTCGTCATGGCGGCCATTGCCGCCGTGCTGCTGCCGGCCGACGCCTGGAGCCGCCTGACCGGGCGCCTCACTCGGCGATGACGTAGGTCTTGGTCAGCTTTTCGAGCACCTCGAACGAGCCGGTGAAACCCGGCGGCAGGTGTATGGCCTGGCCCGGGCCGGCCTCCTGGAAGCGCCCGGCGTCGCTGTGCACGCGGCAGCGCCCCTCCAGCACGGTGAACACCTCCTGCTCGGCCGGCCCCATGACGACGCGCCAGTGGCCCACCTCGCTGCGCCACACGCCGGCGTACAGGCGCTTCGCCTCGCCCAGGGGGCTGTCGATGGCGTTCCAGGTTTCGCGCAGCGGGTTGCCAGCGATCAGGCGCTCGGGCTTGGGGTGCGACAGCTCGGCCTCGCCCGAAACCGGCAGGCCGAAGCCGCTCAGGACGCGGCTCATGCCTTGGGCAGGGTCACGCCGTGCTGGCCCTGGTATTTGCCGCCACGGTCGCGGTAGCTGACGTCGCAGACCTCGTCGCTCTCGAAAAACAGCACCTGGGCACAGCCCTCGCCCGCGTAGATCTTGGCCGGCAGCGGCGTGGTGTTGGAGAACTCCAGCGTCACATAGCCTTCCCACTCGGGCTCGAACGGGGTGACGTTGACGATGATGCCGCAGCGCGCGTAGGTGCTCTTGCCCAGACAGATGGTCAGCACGTTGCGCGGGATGCGGAAGTACTCGACCGTGCGCGCCAGCGCGAAGCTGTTGGGCGGGATGATGCAGTGGTCGCCATGGAAATCGACGAAGCTCTTTTCGTCGAAGTTCTTCGGGTCGACCACGGTGCTGTGGATGTTGGTGAACACCTTGAACTCGGGCGCGCAGCGGATGTCGTAGCCGTAGCTGCTGGTGCCATAGCTGATGACCTTGCGGCCATCGACCTGCCGCACCTGGCCGGGCTCGAACGGCTCGATCATGCCGTGCTGCTCCGCCATGCGGCGTATCCACTTGTCGCTCTTGATGCTCATGGGTTTCCCTGAAAAACGGGCCCAGTGCCCGAATCAGGCCCGATTGTAGGGATCAGCGGCTGCCCGCCCCGGCCACCACCGTCCGCTCCACCAGCCGGTCGTCGCCCAGCACGATGAGCGCGAACAGCAGCTCCTCCAGGCTGTCGGCCTGCGCGGTCTTGCGCGCCAGCAGCGGCGTGGCGGCGGGGTTCAGCACCACGAAGTCGGCCTCATGGCCGGGCGTGAGGTTGCCCACCACCCCGCCCAGCCCCAGCGCCCGCGCCGCGCCGCCGGTGTGCTGCCACCACAGCTGCGAGGGCTTCAGACTCACGCCGGTCTTGGCGCCGCCACCGCCGGTGACGCTGGCGCGCCCCACGTGGTAGGCCGCCAGCATGGTGTGAAAGGGGCTGAAACTGGTGCCGCCGCCCACGTCGCTGGCCAGGCCATAGCCCATGCCCACGCGGTCGGCCGACACGTAATCAAAGAAACCGCTGCCCAGAAACAGGTTGCTGGTGGGGCTGACGGCCGCCACCGCGCCGGTGTCGCGCATCAGCGCGCGGTCGTCGTCGTCAAAATGGATGCAGTGGGCGTAGACCGCACGCGGGCGCAGCAGGCCGAAATCCTCATACGCCGCCAGGTAGGAACGCGCCTGCGGAAACAGCTCGCGCGCCCAGCGGATCTCGTCCAGGTTCTCGGCCACGTGGGTCTGCACCCACACGTCCGGGTGCGCGGCAGCGATCTCGCCCGCGCCGCGCAGCTGCCGCTCGGAACAGCTGGGCGCAAAACGCGGCGTGATGGCATAGCCCAGCCGGTCCACCCCGTGCCATTTTTGAATCAGCGCCTCGGTATCCATCAGGCTCTGCTCGGTGTCGTCGCGCACGCCATCGGGCGAATGGCGATCCTGCAGCACCTTGCCCGCAATCAGCCGCAGGCCACGCGCCTGCGCCTCGGCCATCAGCGCGTTCACCGACTGCGGGTGCGAGGTGGCAAAGGTCAGCGGGGTGGTCACCCCGTTGCGCGCCAGCTCGTCCAGAAAGAACACCGCCACCTCGCGCGCATAGGCCTCGTCCACGAAGCGCGACTCGTGCGGGAAGGTGTAGTTCTCCAGCCAGGGCAGCAGCCCCTCGGCCGGCGAGCCGATCACGTCGGTCTGAGGGTAGTGGATGTGAAGATCGACGAAACCCGGCGCAATCAACCGGCCCGGCAGGTGCTCCACCGCCACGCCAGGGAAGCGGTCCGCCAGCTCGGCATAGGCCCCCACCGCCCGAACCACCTCTCGCCCCTGGGCGTCCGGCCCCACCAACAACAGGCCGTCGGATTCGTAAATCGGCTGGTGGTCATCCTCGGAAAAGCGGAGCAGCGCGGCGCGGTAGGCTTTCATGCTGGCAAGCGTACCCCAAGCATCGTGCAGTTTCATGCGCCACACCCAATAAGGTTTATCGGGGCAACTTCGCCAACACACCCTCAGCCAGCCAGTTCATGTTCAGGATGGCCTCGTCCGGCAGCGTCTGGCCTTTGGCAATGACCACCTTGCCTTCGTTGTCCTTCACATCGGCCACCGCGCGGAAGGGGTGGAGTTTTCCGGCGGCAATGTCCTTCTGCCGTGCCAGCACCTCGTCGCGCACCTTGGCCGGCACCTTGGGACCGAAGGCGTCGACGCGGATCATGCCTTCCTTCACGCCGCCCCACAGGCGCTCGCTTTTCCAGGTGCCGTCCAGCACGGCCTTGGCGCGGCGGGTGTAGTAGTCGCCCCACTGGTGCGTCACGGCCACCAGTTGTGCGTCGGGGGCGGCCTTGCGCATGTCGGAGTGGTAGGCCACGGCCAGCTTGCCGCGTTCCTGCGCGGCCACCATCACGGCGGTGCTGCCGGTATGGAAGGCCAGCACTTCGGCGCCCTGGTTCATCAGGCTCATGGCGGCGTCGCGCTCGCGCGGGGGGTTGAACCATTCGCCCAGGAAGACGACGCGCAGCGTGGCCTTGGGGTTGACCGAGCGCATGCCCAGCGTGAAGGCGTTGATACCCTGCAGCACCTCGGGAATGGGAAAACCGGCGACGTAGCCGGCCTGCGAGGCCAGACGCCCGGCGGCCACGCCAGCCAGGTAGCGGCCTTCGTAGTAGCGGGCGTTGGACACGGCGACGTTGGGCGCGGTCTTGTAGCCGGTGACGGACTCGAACTTCACGTTCGGGAACTCGGCCGCCACCTTGAGCGTGGGCTCCATGTAGCCGAAGCTGGGCGTGAAGATGATCTGGTGGCCCTGCTGCGCCAGGTCGCGGATGACGCGTTCGGCGTCGGGGCCTTCGGCCACGTTCTCGACGTAGGTGGTCTGCACCTTGGCGCCGAGGGCGGCTTCGACGGCCTTGCGGCCTTCGTCGTGCTGGCGCACCCAGCCGGCATCGGTGAGTGGCGCGACATAGACGAAGCCGGCCTTGAGCGGCGCGGTGGTCTGGGAAAAAGCGGGAGACAAACAACAGGCGGCCACGAGCGTGGCTGCGAGGTTTTTGTACATGGTGGTCCTCTACATGGTGCCGGTAATGAAAAACGCCCAGGCCGTCGGCACAACGGTCTGGGCGGGGCTGATTTTACCGCCAGGCGCTGGCATCATGGCGGCATGAGTAGCGCCCCACCTGACCGCCCCACCGACCCCACCCCGCAGAAGACCCGCGTGCTGCGGCAGTTTCGCGTGGTGTTTGGCGCGGTTCGTCAGCACTTCCGGCAGATCGAGCGGCAGGCGGGCGTGGGCGGTGCCATGGTAGCGGCGCTGGACTACATAGCCGTCAGTCCGGGGCTTCGCGTCACTGAGCTGGCCCTGGCCATGGATGTGCACCAGTCCACTGCCAGCAACCTGGTGCGGCAGATGACGCAACGCGGCCTGATACGCACCGAGCGCGACCCCGGCGACCGCCGCAACGTGCGGCTGCACCTGGAGGACGAGGGCCGGCAGGTGCTGGCCGCCGTGCCGGGCCCGCGCGAGGGCGTGCTGCCCCAGGTGCTGGCACGGCTGCCCGATGAAGCGCTGGATCAGCTGGAGCGTGGCCTGACCGAGCTGCTGGCACAACTGCCGGTGGAGGCCGGCTCGGACGCCGCCCGTACGCCGCTGGCCAACCTCTGAGCGGACGCGTCAGGCTTCGGCTGGCGTGGGCGCCGGGGCCAGAGGGTCCACGCGCGGCGGCACCATGGCGCCGATGATGTCGCCCATGGACACGGTGCCCAGCACGCGGCCCTTGGGCGTGACCACGTTGGCCACGTCGCGGCCCTCGGCGCTGAGCAGGCGGGCGGCCTCCTCGATCACCAGACCGGCATCCACGCTGGGGCCTTCCACTGCGGGGCCGGATTGCATCAGCATGCGGCAGCGGATGACGCGGCCACGGTTGACGTCGCGCACGAAGCTGGCGATGTAGTCGTCGGCTGGTTTCAGCACGATCTGCTGGCCGGTGCCCTGCTGCACCACCTCGCCGTCGCGCAGGATGGCGATGCGATCGCCCAGGCGCAGGGCCTCGTCCAGGTCGTGGGTGATGAAAACGATGGTCTTGCCGATTTCCTGCTGCAGGTCCAGCAGCACCGATTGCATGTCGGCGCGGATCAACGGGTCCAGCGCGGAGAAAGCCTCGTCCATCAGCAGCACGGGCGCGTCGTTGGCCAGGGCGCGGGCCAGGCCCACCCGCTGCTGCATGCCGCCAGAGAGCTGGTTGGGGTAGTGGTCTTCGTAGCCGAGCAGGCCCACACGCTCGATCCAGCGCATGGCGCTCTCGCGCCGCAGCTTGCGTGGCACGCCCTGAATCTGCAGCCCGTACTCGGTGTTCTCCAGAATCGTGAAGTGCGGGAACAGCGCGAACTTCTGGAACACCATGGCGGTGCGCTCGCGGCGAAAACGCCGCAGCCGAGCCGGGGACATGGCGGTCACGTCGTCGTCGCCCACCTGCACCTGCCCCGCCGTAGGGTCGATCAGGCGGTTGATGTGGCGAATCAGCGTGCTCTTGCCTGAACCCGACAGGCCCATCACCACCTGGATCTGCCCGGCGGGCATCTCCAGATGGATGTTGCGCAGGCCCAGAACGTGGCCGTGCTGCGCCAGCAGGTCGGCCTTGCCAATGCCGTCCAGCACCAGCGGCAACACGCGCTCGGGCGCGTTGCCAAAAATCTTGTAGAGCCCTTCGATACGGACGCCGACGGAATCAGCCATGGGAGACCTCCTGGTTCTTTTGCAGCCGCTTGCCGTAGGCCTGCGACACGCGGTCGAACACGATGGCAATCACCACGATGGCCAGACCGTTCAGAATGCCCATGGCGAAGTACTGGTTGGTGATGGCGCGCAGCACCGGCTGACCCAGGCCTTGCACCCCGATCATGGAGGCGATGACGACCATGGACAGCGCGAGCATGATGGTCTGGTTGACGCCGCCCATGATGGTGGGCAGCGCCATGGGCAGCTGCACCTGCCGGAGTTTCTGCCAGGCCGACGAGCCGAATGCGTCGGCAGCCTCCAGCAGGTCCTTGCTGACCATGCGTATGCCCAGGTTGGTGAAGCGGATGATGGGAGGCACCGCGTAGATCACCACCGCAATCAGGCCGGGCACCCGCCCAATGCCCAGCAGCATCACCACCGGGATCAGGTACACGAAGCTGGGCATGGTCTGCATCACGTCCAGCACGGGCGTGACGACATCGCGCACGCGGTCGGACCGGCTCATCAGGATGCCGATGGGAAGGCCCACGACCAGTGACACCACCGTGCACACGAAGATCATGGAGATGGTCTTCATGGTGTCGTCCCACATGCCGAAGAAGCCTACCGCCAGGAGCGCCAGCATGGAACCCAGGGCGATCTTCCACGAACGGCTGGCCAGCCAGGCGACCAGGCCGATGACGGCCACGACCAGCGGCCAGGGCGAGCTGGTCAGCAGGTGTTCGGACGCCAGCAGGAACTCACGCAGCGGGTCAAACAGCCGTTCGAGCGTCTCGCCATGCTCGCGGGTGAAGGCGCGGAAGTTCGAATCGATGAACTGCCGCAACGCCCTCAGCCGTTCGTCGGCCAGCGCAGGAAAGTCGTTGAACACGTTCATCGGTCAGAGAGCCGCCTTGACCTTGGCCGCCACCTCCGGCGATACCCAGGCTTCCCAGACTTGCGGTTGCGATTTCAGGAAGTGCCGGGCTGCGTCCTCGCCGTTGGCCTGGTTGTCGGTCATCCAGGCCAGCAGGCCATTGACGGTGTCGTTGCTCCAGCCGCGCTTGCCCAGATAGTCGTTTGCCGCGCCCGCGCGCTTGGCGAAGGAGTCCGTGACGACCGTGAAGACTTCGGCGCGGGCCCAGTCGGATTTGCCAGGGTTGGCGCAGGTGGCAACGCTGTTGCAGGCCTCCCAGGCCGCCTTGTCGTGCGGAACGCCGGCGTCGAGCTTCACCATGGCGTACTTGCCCAGAATGGAGGTGGGCGCCCAGTAGTAGCCCAGCCAGCCCTGCTTGCGTTCATACGCCTTGGCGATGGAGCCGTCCAGACCGGCCGCCGACCCGGTGTCCACCATCACAAAACCCTTGCCTTTGGCATCCCAGGCCTTGAAGGCGTTTTCGGTCGTGATCTGGCAGTTCCAGCCCGACGGGCAGTTGTGGACCGCGCCCTTGCCCTTGGCTTCGGGGGCGGGGAACAGGTCCGGGCGCTTGAGCGCGTCGTCAATGGTCTTGATGTCCGGATGGGCATCGGCCACATACTGGGGAATCCACCAGCCCTCCACGCCACCATCCGGCAGCGACCGCGCGGCGTAGTGCAGACGGCCCTCCTTGACGGCGGCGTCCAGCGGCTGTCGCACGGCGTTGATCCAGGCCTCGGGCGCCACGTCGGGCTGACCTTTTTCCATCATGGAGGTGAGCGTCGGCATGGTGTCGCCGGGCACCAGTTCCACGTTGCAGCCGTAGCCGACGCTGAGGATGAGCTTGTCCACCTGCGCCAGCACCTCAGCCGACTGCCAGTTCATGTTGGCGACCTTGACAGTGCCACATTCGGCGGCGGCAACCGCCTGCGTGGCGGGTGCGGGCGCAGCGGCTTCTTCCTTCTGGCCGCAGGCGGTGAGCAAGGCAACCGAAGCGAGGGCGATGAGGGATTGGGATGGGTTCATGGATGGGCTCCTCCTGAGAACGTGGAAGGCACCGCCCGCAGGGGGGCAGCGACGGAACCACCCCGCGAATGGACGTGCAACGTCGGCGGTGGTGGCCAAACAGGCGGTGCGCGCGCAGCGCGCACAGAGGGGTTGCGGCCTGCAGAACCTGGGGTCTGCCGGGGCAAGCCTGAATTATATTGCTACAAATGTATTTTTGTCAAAAATGTCTCCGCAGCCAGTCATTCGGCTGGAAGACAAGGCCCCGTCAGCCGGGCTCAGGCGAGGAAGGCGGCGTCCACCCGCTCCAGACAGGCGCGCCTGGCGGCGGCATCAAGGAAGCTGGCCTCGAAGCTGTTGCGCATCAGCGCGTGGGCGTGCTGCGCCGTGAGGCCGGTGGCGGCGAAGGTCTGCAGGAAGTTGTCGTTCAGGTAGCCGCCGAAGTAGGCCGGGTCGTCGGAGTTGACGGTGGCGCACAGGCCGGCGTCCAGCAGGCGGCCCAGGTTGTGGTCGGCCAGATTGGGGAAGACGCAGAGCTTCTGGTTGGACAGCGGGCAGACGGTGAGCGGGATACGCTCGGCGGCCAGGCGCTTCATCAGGGCCGGGTCGCGGGTGGACTGCACGCCGTGGTCGATGCGCTCAACCTTGAGCACGTCGAGCGCGCTCCAGATGTATTCGGGCGGCCCTTCCTCGCCTGCATGGGCCACCAGGTGCAGGCCCAGCTCGCGGCAGCGGGCGAACACGCGGGCGAACTTGCTCGGAGGGTGGCCCAGCTCGCTGGAATCCAGGCCCACGCCGATGAACTTGTCGCGGTAGGGCAGCGCCTGCTCCAGCGTGGCGAAGGCATCCTCTTCGCTCAGGTGGCGCAGGAAGCACAGGATCAGCTGCGCGCTGACGCCCAGCTGCGCCTGGGCATCGGTGCAGGCGCGGTGCAGGCCGTTGATGACCGTTTCCATGGCCACGCCGCGCGCGGTGTGGGTCTGGGGGTCGAAGAAGATTTCGGTGTGGATGACGTGGTCGGCCTGCGCCTTGAGCAGGTAGGCCCAGGCCATGTCGTAGAAATCCTGCTCCCGGATCAGCACGCTGGCGCCGGCGTAGTAGATGTCCAGGAAGCTCTGCAGGTTGGTGAAGGCGTAGGCGCGGCGCAGGTCTTCGACGCTGGCGTAGGGAATGGCGATGCCGTTGCGCTGGCTCAGGGCAAAGATGAGCTCGGGCTCCAGCGAGCCTTCGATATGTATGTGCAGCTCGGCCTTGGGCGCGGTTTTCAGCAGCTCGACCAGGCGTTCGGCGGAGATGGGGGGCAAGGTGGTCATCAGCAGACTCCGAAGGTGATGCCGCTGTCTTTGAGGAAGCGGCGGTAGGCCGACGAGGCCTTGTCGGCGGCGGTGTGCATTTCGGCGCGCAGGTCCAGCGGCAGGCGCTGCGGCACCTGCGATTCGAGCACCGGCTGGTCCTGCGTGAAGATGGTGTGCTGGAAGGCGCGCAGCTCGTCGTCGGTGGAATCGAAATCGGCCACGGCCATGCGGAACCACACGCGGCTGTTTTCGGGCGTGAGGGGGCAGACGAACAGGCCGATGGCCTCGTGGTAGCCGCCGTCAGCCTGCGCCGAGGCGGGCACCGTTTCGGGGTCCGGCACCTTGGTCAGCACGGCGTTGTAGGGCGAGGTCACCTCGTAGGTGTAGGCCACCAGGGCGCCGGCGGTGGACAGGCGGTTGGACTGCGGCTGCCAGGCCTTGCAGCCGGTGGCGCGTAGGCCGGTGGCGGTGCGTTCCACCTGGTAGTCGTGCTGGGCCTCGTGGCCGCGTTCGCCCAGCCAGCCTTCGTGCACGAAGGCGAAATGGCTCATGTCCAGGAAGTTCTCCACGATGCGCGGCGCGCTCGCGGCCACGTCGTAGGGGCCGCACAGCAGCTTGCGCAGGCGGGTATCGGCCTCGGCCGCAAAAGTCGGGAGTTCACCGCCCTCGCCGTCCAGCCGCAGCCAGACCAGGCCGTACGCTTCCCGCGCCGCCACGCTGTTCAGGCGCTGCGTGGCCGGGGGCGTGAAGTCGGGCAACGCGGGCACGCGGCGGCACTGGCCTGCGCCGTCGAACCGCCAGCCGTGGTACGGGCACTCCAGGTGGCCGTCGTGCACCCGGCCCAGCGACAGGCGCGCGCCCCGGTGCGGGCAACGGTCGAGCGCGGCGACGATGCGGCCGGCCGCGTCGCGCCACAGCACCAGGGGCTGGTCCTGCAGGCGAACGGCCAGTGGCCCGCCATTCACGGCATCGGCCGATGCCACCGGATGCCACAGGGAGGTTTCCATCATCGGGGTTGTCATGAAAAATGGGCTACCCGAAGGTAGCCCATTTTGTGGTGCGCCGGAAAAGACTTACTGCGGCACTTTGCCTTCCACGCCCTTGACGTAGAACTTGATGCCGCCGAGGAACTTGTCGTCGGCCACGGCGTCCTTGGCCAGCACTTCCTTGCCGTCCTGGCCCAGGATGGGGCCTTTCCAGATCGAGAAGCTGCCGTCCTTCAGACCGGCCTTGATGGTGTCGATCTTGGCCTTGGCTTCAGCGGGCACGTCGGCGGCGATGGACACCATGTCGATGGCGCCTTCTTTGTGGCCCCACCACACGCTGCCGG
The DNA here is from genome assembly GCA_946482115.1 of uncultured Comamonadaceae bacterium. Next base: position 2,051 of record CAMLQP010000063.1, on the reverse strand, counting down.
TGCTCCAGGTGCCTTCCAGCGCGTCCTTCACGGCCTTCTTGTAGTACGGGCCCCAGTTGATGACGGCCGAACCCAGGTGGGCCTTGGGGCCGTAAGCGGTCATGTCCGAATCCCAGCCGAAGGCGCGCTTGCCCATCTTCTCGGCGGTCTGCAGCACGGCCGACGAATCGGTGTTCTGGAACAGCACGTCGGCACCGCCGTTGATCAGCGAGGTGGCGGCTTCGGTTTCCTTCGGCGGATCGAACCAGCCGTTCACCCACACGACCTTGGTCTTGACCTTGGGGTTCACCGACTGGGCGCCCAGGGTGAAGCTGTTGATGTTGCGGATCACCTCGGGAATGGGGATGGAGGCCACCACGCCCAGGGTGTTGGACTTGGTCATGGAGCCCGCGATCACGCCGGCCATGTAGGCACCCTCGTAGGTACGGCTGTCGTAGGTGCGCATGTTCTCGGCCGTCTTGTAGCCGGTGGCGTGCTCGAACTTGATGTCCTTGTGGTCGGCAGCGACCTTGAGCATGGGCTCCATGTAGCCGAAGGTGGTGCCGAAGACCAGCTTGTTGCCCTGGCTGGCCAGATCGCGGATCACGCGCTCGGCGTCGGCGCTCTCGGGCACGTTCTCGACAAAGCTGGTCTTGACCTTGTCGCCGAACTCGGCCTCGATCGCCTTGCGGCCGTTGTCGTGGGCGAAGGTCCAGCCGCCGTCGCCCACCGGGCCGACGTAGGCGAACGCCACCTTCAGCGGCTCGGGCTTGGCCGGGGCGGGCGCGGCGGCGGGGGCCGGGGCGGGCGCGGCGGCCTCTTCCTTCTTGCCGCAGCCGATCAGCACGGCGCCGGCGAGCGCGGACAGCGCGACGGTCTTGATCAGGGTACGTTTCTTCTGGTCAGTCATGGCGACTCCTGGGTTGGATGGATGGGACGGAAACTGCAAATGGCGATTATGACGCTCACGAGCCGGGGTAGAAGGGCTTGCCGATCGAAGCCGGCATGTTCACCCGTATCCACTGCGGGTTGCGCGAGATCAGCACCAGCACCACCACCGTGGCCACGTAGGGCATCATGGTCAGGAACTGGCTGGGCATGTTGAATCCTATGCCCTGCAGGTGGAATTGCAGCATGGTGACGAAACCGAACAGGTAGGCACCCAGCAAGACGCGTGCCGGCCGCCAGGTGGCGAAGGTGGTCAGCGCCAGCGCGATCCAGCCCTTGCCCGCGATCATGCCTTCCACCCACAGCGGCGTGTACACGGTGGAGACGTAGGCGCCGGCCAGGCCGCAGAGCGCACCGCCCGCCATGACGGCCAGCAGCCGGATGCGGCGCACCGGGTACCCCAGCGCATGGGCGGATTCGGGCGATTCGCCCACGCTGCGCAGCACCAGGCCGGCGCGGGTGCGGTAGAGCATCCAGATCAGGCCCAGTGCGATGGCGACGCCCACGTAGACCATGGGGTGGTGCCGGAACAGCGCGCTGCCCAGCAGCGGGATGTCGGACAGCAGCGGAATGGCAAAGCTGGCCTGCTCGGGCAGCTTCTCCTGCACGTAGGCGATGCCCGCGAAGGCCGAAAAACCGCCGCCGAACAGCGACAGCGCCAGGCCGGTGGCGTACTGGTTGGTGTTGAGCCAGATCACCAGCACGCCGAAGACGGCGGCCAGCAGCGCCCCGACCCCCATGCCGGCCAGCAGGCCGACGAAGGTGCTGCCGGTGTGGACCACCGTGGCGAAACCGGCCAGGGCGGCGCACAGCATCATGCCCTCGGCGCCCAGGTTGACGATGCCCGCCTTTTCGTTGATCAGCAGCCCCAGGGCGGCGATGGCCAGGACGGTGCCCGCGTTCAGCGACGCGGCGACCAGCAGTGCGTAGGCTTCCATGTCAGCCCCCTTTCTTCCAGCGGATGCGGTAGGCGATGAGCGTGTCGGCCGCCAGCAGCGAGAACAGCAGCAGCCCCTGGAACACGCCGGTGATGGATTTGGGCAGTCCCAGGCGCGACTGCGCCAGTTCGCCGCCGATGTAGAACATGCTCATCAGGATGGCCGAGAACACGATGCCCACCGGGT
>CAMLQP010000062.1 GCA_946482115.1 uncultured Comamonadaceae bacterium | reverse complement strand
AGGCTTCCTGGACCATCAGGTCGTCGTTGTAGATTTCCTTCAGCGTGGGCACGTCCGGCAGCGAAGGCAGGCGCCTGGCGCCGGTCACGGCCAGGGCGCGCGCCTTGCCCGACTTGACGTGGGGCACGGCGGTTCCCGCGATCGGGAAGGCGAACTGGATCTGCTTGCCCAGCAGCGCCGGCATCAGCTCCACCGAGCCCCGGTAGGGCACGTGGATGGCGTTGAGCTTGAGCTGGCTGGCGAAGGTCGCGCCCGCCAGGTGGGCGGCGGTGCCTATGCCGCCGGAGCCGTAGTTGAGCTGCCCGGGCTGGCTCCTGATCAGCGCCTCCAGCTCCCTGGCCGACTGGATGGGCGAGTCCGCCGTCACCAGCAGCACGGTCGGCGAGCTGCTGATCTGGGTCACCGGGATGAAGGTGCTCAGCGGGTCGAAACGGGCCTCGGGGCGCAGCACCTTCTGCACCACCTGGGATACCGAGCCGGCGAGCACGGTGTAGCCGTCGGGCGCGGCCTGCGTGGCGACCTCGGCCGCCAGCACGCCCGCCGCCCCGACGCGGTTCTCCACCACCACGGCGTTGCCCAGCGGGGCCGCCAGCTTGGTGGCCAGGCGCCGGGTCTCGATGTCGGGGCCGCCGCCCGCCGCGAAGGGGACGATGATCTTCACCGGGCGGTTCGGGTAGGGCTGTGCGGCGGCTGGCTGGGCCAGCACGGCGCCCAGCAGGCAGATGCCGGCGCAGGCCAGTTGCTTGAACGAGCGCATGGATTGTCTCCTGTGTGGTTGTGGGTTTCCGCCGATGCGGTGCCTGGGAATCTAAACTCCGTACCCATCAAAAACAAATACAGAGATGCTATGGAGACATCACGAAATGAAATGATCCTGTTGGGTGACAGGGCGCCGCCGGGGCTGGCCCAGCGCATCGAGCGGCTCAAGGTCCGCCATTTCCGTCTGCTGGACATGATCGCCCGCCGAGGCTCGCTCAGCGCGGCGGCCGAGGGCCTGCGCATCAGCCAGCCTGGCGCCACCAAGCTGCTGCACGAGCTGGAGGCAGCGCTGGGCCTGTCGCTGGTCGAACGCAACGCCCGGGGCGGGCAACTGAACACACAAGGCCAGCACGTGCTGGACCGCCTGCGCGTGGCCCTGGGCGCGGTGGACGCCACCGCGACCGCGCTGGAGGCCGGCCCCGACCTGCCGCTGGTGCGCATGGGGCTGCTGCCGCTGGTGGGGCTGGATGCCCTGTGCTGCGTGGTGGCGGATCTTTCGGACGCTGGGCAGCTGCCCCGGCTGGCGCTGCAGCTGGGCACGGTGGAACACCTGATACGGCTGCTGCGCGAGGGCGAGGTGGATTGCGTGGTGGGCGTGCTGGGCGGCGACGTCACCCCGCGGGTGCTGGAGCCTTTTGCCATCACGCCGCTGTGGAACCAGTCCACCGTGGTGGTGGCGGCCAGCGGGCATGTGCTGGCCGGCCGCCGCCAGGTGCCGCTGGACGAGCTGCAGGGCCACGACTGGGTGCTGATGCCCCGCGAGAGCGCCAGCCGCAAGGCTTTCGACCGGGCTTTCCTGGCCGCCGGGCGGGTGCCGCCGTCCGCGCGCATCGAGACCGAGTCGTTCCACATCGCCATGGGCCTGGTGGCGCACACGCGGATGCTCGCGGTGGTGCCCATAGGCGCTTACCGCCAGCAGGCGGCGGTCCTGAGCCAGATCCGCATCGCGCCGGCGTTCCCGCCCAGCACGGTGGTGATGCTCACGCACCGGGGCATCGCCCCGGAAATGCCGGCGGTGGGCCAGGTACGGGAGGCGTTCCTGCGGGTGGCGCCCGCGATGTAGGGCGGTCCGGGGCCCGTCAGGCCGCGAGGAGGCCGAGCAGCTGCGTGACCAGGTCGGGCTGGGCCAGCAGCCTTTCACGGGCCGCGGCCACGGCCGGTCCCCAGTCCAGCGGGTCGTGCGCGGGCATGCCTTGCGGGCGGTCCGCGTTCCAGCTGCGATGGGCCGCGCGCATGCCGGGCGGGGCGTTCAGCCAGTCCAGGAAGGCTTCCAGCTTGGCATGGTGGGCGCCGTCGTGCTGCGGGTAGATGTGCCAGACCAGCGGCTTGCCGGCCCACAGGGCCCGCACCAGCGAGTCCTCGCCGCGCACCCAGTTGGCGTCGCTGGCCCACAGCACCTCGTCGAACGCCTCCTGATCACACAGGGGCCGCCAGGTGATCTGCAGCGGGCCGTGGCGGTCCGCATCACCCAGGTGCCGGCGCACCTCGGCGGCCGGCCGGCCCGGAGCCACCAGCAGCCGGGTCGGCGGCTGGCCGGGCTGGCGCAGCTGGTCCAGCCAGGCGGGCAGGCCGGCGGGCTCATAGCAGAACAGGCTGTAGACCCGCTCCCCTTGCCAGCCGGGTGCCTGCGTGCCCAGCCAGGCCTGGCGGTCAAAGGCACGCTGCCGCGTGGCGAGGTCGTCCTCGCGCAGCAGGCCGCCGGTGGCCGGCGTGAAGCCGGGGTAGAAGAAGCGCTTGGTGCGCCCCGCCAGCGGCCCGCTGAGCACGGGCGAGGGCAGGCGGTGCATGCGTTCCACATAGCCTTCGGCGCTCAGGTATTCCAGGTTGATCCATGGGCCGGGGCGGGGCGCGACGGCCAGCACCCAGGCCGGCGGGATGTCGCAGCCGAAGGCCTCCACCAGCACGTCGCCCGGGGGCAGGCTGGCGGGCGGCTCGTCGCGCCAGGGCCGCACCTCCACGCCGGGCGCGCCACCAGGCGCCATCCAGTCCAGCGCCGAGGCGTCATCCACCCACAGCCGCACCCGATGGCCGCGCGCCGCGAGCCCGCGCGAGAGCCGCCAGCACACGCCGATGTCGCCGTGGTTGTCGACCACGGTGCAAAAGATGTCCCAGAGCGGCGAAGGCATGGCGCGCATTGTCCACAATAGCGCCCATGACAGACGCCACGCCCGACGCCGAAAAACCCACGCACAGCAGCGAACTGCTGGCGCAGGTGGCCGCGCTGCCCGCGCTGCCCGGCGTCTACCGCTATTTCGACGCCGCCGGCGCGCTGCTCTACGTGGGCAAGGCACGCAACCTGAAAAAACGGGTCAGCAGCTATTTCCAGAAGAACCACGACGGCACGCGCATCGGCCACATGGTCAGCAAGATCGTGCGGCTGGAGACCACGGTGGTGCGCTCCGAGGCCGAAGCGCTGCTGCTGGAAAACAACCTGATCAAGACGCAGAACCCGCGCTTCAACATCCTGTTCCGCGACGACAAGAGCTACCCCTACCTGCGGCTGAGCAAAGGCGAATACCCGCGCATGAGCTACTACCGGGGCTCGGTGGACAAGCGGCACCAGTATTTCGGGCCGTACCCCAGCGCCTGGGCGGTCAAGGAGTCCATCCAGCTGCTGCAGAAGGTGTTCCGCCTGCGCACCTGCGAAGACACGGTGTTCAGGAACCGCACCCGGCCCTGCCTGCTGTTCCAGATCAAGCGCTGCTCGGGGCCGTGTGTGGAGCACATCTCGCGCGAGCAATACGCCGAGGACGTGCGCCACGCGGGTGATTTCCTCAGCGGCGAGACGCAGACCCTGCTGGACGAGCTCCAGGCGCGCATGATGAAACACGCCGATGCGCTGGAGTTCGAGCAGGCGGCCGAGATCCGCAACCAGGTGACGGCGCTGTCCAAGGTGCTGCACCAGCAGGCCATGGAGACCGGCAGCGACATGGACGTGGACATCCTGGCGGTGAAGGTGCAGGGCGGCAAGGCCTGCGTGAACCTCGCCATGGTGCGCGGCGGCCGCCACCTGGGCGACCGGGCCTATTTCCCGGCCCACGTGGACGATGCCGACGCGCTGTCTGCGGTGGAGGGCGAGGCGCTGCCCGTGGAGCAGCAGGTGCTGGAGGCCTTCATCGCCCAGCACTACATCGACAGCGCGCCGCCGCCCACGCTGGTGCTGAGCCACGCCGTGCGCGCCGGGCTGGTGGAGGCGCTCTCGGAGCAGACCGGCGTGAAGCTGCACACCGTGCACCAGCCGCGCGAGCAGCGTCGCGTGTGGCTGGAGATGGCGCAGACCAATGCCGGCCTGCAGCTCGCGCGGCTGCTGGCCGAGGAGGGCTCGCAGCAGGCGCGCACCCGCGCGCTGGCCGACGCGCTGGGCCTGGAGACCGAGACCCTGGACACGCTGCGCATCGAGTGTTTCGACATCTCGCACACCGCCGGCGAATCGACCCAGGCGTCGTGCGTGGTGTTCGAGGCCCACAAGATGCAGGGCAGCCAGTACCGGCGTTTCAACATCGACGGCATCACGCCCGGCGACGACTACGCCGCCATGCGCCAGGTGCTCACACGCCGCTACGGCAAGCTGGCCGAGGCGGTGCGCGAGGCCGGCAGCGCGTCGGCGGTGAACGTGGCCGGCCAGCGCCTGCCCGACCTGGTGCTGGTCGACGGCGGCAAGGGGCAGATCAGCGCCTCGCGCGAGGTGTTCGAACAGCTGGGCCTGGACCTGGGCCTGCTGGTGGGCGTGGAAAAAGGCGAGGGCCGCAAGGTGGGCCTGGAGGAGCTGGTGTTCGCCGATGGGCGCGAGAAGGTCTACCTGGGCAAGGACTCGGCCGCGCTGATGCTGGTGGCACAGATCCGCGACGAGGCCCACCGCTTCGCCATCACCGGCATGCGCGCCCAGCGCGCCAAGGTGCGCACGGGTGGCAGCCAGCTGGAGGACATCCCGGGCGTGGGGCCCAAGAAGCGCGCACGGCTGATCCAGCGGTTTGGCGGCGTGAGGGGTGTAGCGGCCGCCAGCGTGGAGGACATGACCACGGTGGAAGGCATCTCGCGCGAACTGGCCGAAAGCATTTACCGCGCCTTGCGCTGATAATCACTGGCCATGTTCTTCAATCTTCCGACCCTGCTGACCTGGGCACGCATCGTCGCCATCCCGCTGATCGTCGGGGTGTTCTACCTGGACGGCCTCTCGCCGCAGCGCGCCAACCTGATCGCCACCGTGATGTTCGTGGTGTTCGCGCTGACCGACTGGGCCGATGGTTACCTGGCGCGCAAGCTCAACCAGACCTCGGCCTTCGGCGCCTTCCTCGATCCGGTGGCCGACAAGTTCCTGGTCTGCGCCTGCGTGCTGGCGCTGGTGCACATGGGGCGTGCCGACGTGTTCGTCGCGCTCATCATCATCGGCCGCGAGATCGCGATCTCGTCGCTGCGCGAGTGGATGGCCATCATCGGCGCCACCAAGAGCGTGGCGGTGCACATGGTCGGCAAGCTCAAGACCATGGTGCAGATGATCGCCATTCCCTTCCTGCTCTACGACGGGCGGCTGTTCGGCGTGATCGACACCCGGCTGTGGGGCACCTGGCTGATCTGGATCGCCGCCGTGCTCACGGTCTGGTCCATGATCTATTACCTGCGCAAGGCGATTCCTGAAATCCGGGCGCGTGCCCGATGAACCACGGCAGCGGCGCCGACGGCGGCAATGCCTGGGTGCGGGCCATGCCCTGGGTGTTCGTGCTGATCTGGAGCACGGGGTTCATCGTTGCGCGCTACGGCATGCCTCACGCGCCGCCATTCAAGTTTCTGGCGGTGCGCTACGCGCTGTCCATCGCCTGCTTCCTGCCCTGGATCTGGCTGGCCCGGGTGGCCTGGCCACAGGGGCGCACGCAGTGGCTGCACCTCGGCATCACCGGCATCCTGATGCACGGCATCTACCTGGGCGGCGTCTGGGCGGCGGTCAAGGCCGGCATGGGCTCGGGGCTCACCGCGCTGATCGTGGGCCTGCAGCCGGTGCTGACGGCGGTGTGGCTTTCGGGCACGGGCGGGCAGGTCAGCCGCCGCCAGTGGGTGGGCCTGCTGCTGGGCTTCGCGGGGCTGGTGCTGGTGGTCTCGCGCAAGTTCGGCGCCGGTGGCCCGGGCGACCAGGCCACCTGGCTCAACCTGTCGTTTGCCGTCGTGGCACTGCTCGCCATCACCGTCGGCACGCTCTATCAGAAGCGTTTCGTGGCGCCTTGCGACGTGCGCACTGCCAACGTGGCCCAGCTGGTGGCGGCACTGGCGGTCACGCTGCCGTTTGCGCTGCTCGAGACCGAGGGCATGCACTGGAACGCCGAACTGACCGGCGCCATGGCCTGGTCGGTGCTGGGCCTCACGCTGGGTGGCAGCTCGCTGCTGTACCTGCTGATCCAGCGCGGCGCGGCCACCTCGGTCACCAGCCTGCTGTACCTGGTGCCGCCCACCACGGCCCTCATCGCCTGGGTGCTGTTCGCCGAGCCCATCACGCTGACCACGGTGCTGGGAACGGCGCTCACGGCTTTTGGCGTGGCGCTGGTGGTCAGGGCAGGGCGCTAGGGCCCGCCGTCAGGGTCGGTTCCACGGCGCGTCGCGCCAGCGCTCGGCCAGGAAGTCGATCAGCAGCCGCAGGCGACGCGGCGTGCTGGGCTGCCAGGGCGCGAGCCAGTGCACGTCGGCGTCGGCCATGTGCCAGGCGGGCAGCACGCGGCGCAGCCTGCCGCTTTCCAGCAGGGGCGCCACATCCCACAGGCTGCGCAGCATGATGCCGTGGCCGCCCAGGCACCAGTCGCGCACCAGCTCGCCCGAGTTGCTCTGCAGCGGCCCGCGCACGGCCACGCGGGTGGGCTGGCGGTCGCGTTCGCGCTGCAGGGTCCAGACGTCGTGCCGGTGCCCGCCCTGGCCGGTGTTCTCGGCCACCACCAGGCAGGCGTGTTGCATCAGCGCATCCGGCGTGGCCGGTTCGCCGCGCCGCACAAGGTAGTCCGGCGCGGCCACCAGCACGCGCCGGTTGCGCGCCAGCCGGCGCGTGCTCCATTGCGTGCCCGTGCCGCCGCGCACCGACCACAGCCACACGGCACCGTCGTATTCCTCGCGCACCAGGTCGGGCAGGCGCTCGGTCAAGGTCAGCTCGCAGAGCAGGCGCGGATGCCGGGCCTGGAAATCGGCCAGCGCGGGCCCCAGCCACAGGCGGCCGAAGCCGAAGCTGGACGCCAGGCGCAGCCGGCCGCTGGGCTCCTGCTGGCGTTCGCGCAGCGTGTCTTCCAGCGCGTCGAAGCCCTGCAGCAGCTCGCGCGCGTGGCGGCACACGGTCTCGCCCTCGGCGGTGGCGTGCACGCGGCGTGTGGTGCGCTCGAACAGGCGCAGCCCCACGCGCGCCTCCAGCGCGGCCAGGCGCTTGGTCACGGCCGGCGGCTCCAGCCCCAGCTGGCGCGCCGCCGCCGACAGGCTGCCCGCCCCCCGTATGGCCAGCACCAGTTCCAGATCGTCGCGATTCATTTATTTCCTGTCAGGACACAATCAATTGCCGGATTATTGATTGATCGACACGCAGGCGGTGCGCAGAATCGCGTCCATGCTGAGCGATTTTGAGGCCCTGACCGTGACACGCGATGACGTGCCGCTGGCGGTGCGCCAGGCGGGCCGGGGCCAGCCGCTGCTGTTGCTGCACGGCCACCCGCAGACCCAGGCCATGTGGCACCGCGTGGCGCCGGCGCTGGCCGGGCGCTTCCAGGTGGTGCTGATGGACCTGCGCGGCTACGGCGACTCCGGCCGCCCGGAGGCGGGACCCGCCACCTACACCAAGCGCGAGATGGCGCTGGACGCGATCGAGGTGATGCGCACCCTGGGGCATGAGCGCTTCCAGGTGCTGGCGCACGACCGCGGCGCGCGCGTGGCGCACCGCCTGGCGGCCGACCACCCGCAGGCGGTGGAGCGCCTGATGCTGCTGGACATCGCGCCCACGCTGGCGATGTACGAGCAGACCGGCGAAGCCTTCGCGCGCGCCTACTGGCACTGGTTCTTCCTGATCCAGCCGCCCCCGCTGCCGGAGGCGCTGATCGAATCCGACCCGGTGCGCTACCTGCGCAGCGTGATGGGCAGCCGCCACGCCGGGCTGGGCGCGTTCGCCCCCGAGGCGCTGGCGGCATACGAACGCGCGATCAGCCAACCCGGCAGCGCTGCCGCCATCTGCGCCGACTACCGCGCCAGCGCCGGCCCCGATCTGGCGCACGACCGCGCCGACGTGGCGGCGGCCCGCCTGTTGCCGCAGCCGCTGCGCGTGCTGTGGGGCGAACACGGCGCTGTGGGCCGCAACTTCGACGTGCTGGCGCTGTGGCGCGAGCGCGCGTCGCAGGTCAGCGGGCGGGCGCTGCCCTGCGGCCACTACATCGCCGAGGAGGCGCCGGACGCGCTGCTGGCCGAAGCCTGGGCTTTTTTCGAAACCTGAGACCACTGGAGGAAACCGTCATGAACCCCAAACGCATTGCCGTGATCGCCGGAGACGGCATAGGAAAAGAAGTCATGCCCGAGGGCCTGCGCGTGGTGCAGGCCGCGGCCGACCGCTTCGGCATTCCGCTGCGGTTCGACCACTTCGACTTCTCCAGCTGGGACTACTATGAAAAGCATGGCCAGATGCTGCCCGACGACTGGAAGGACCAGATCGGCGGCCACGACGCCATCTTCTTCGGCGCCGTGGGCTGGCCCGAGAAGATTCCCGACCACGTGTCCCTGTGGGGCTCGCTGCTGATGTTCCGCCGCGAGTTCGACCAGTACGTCAACCTGCGCCCCGCGCGCCTGATGCCCGGCGTTACCGCACCCGTGGTGCGGCGCGACGGCAGCCCGCGCGCGCCCGGCGAGATCGACATGATGATCGTGCGCGAGAACACCGAAGGCGAATACTCCAGCATCGGCGGGCGCATGTACGCCGGCACGCCGCGCGAGATCGTGATGCAGGAAACCGTGATGTCCCGCCACGGTGTGGACCGCGTGCTCCGGTTCGCTTTCGAGCTCGCGCAGTCGCGACCGAAGAAGCACCTGACCAGCGCCACCAAGAGCAACGGCATCGCCATCACCATGCCCTACTGGGACGAGCGCGTGGCCGAGATGGCCAAGGCCTATCCGGGCATCAACGTGGACAAATTCCACATCGACATCCTGACCGCCCACTTCGTGCAACGTCCCGATTTCTTCGACGTGGTGGTGGCCAGCAACCTGTTCGGCGACATCCTTTCCGACCTGGGGCCGGCCTGCACCGGCACCATAGGCATCGCGCCCAGCGCCAACCTCAACCCCGACCGCACCCACCCCTCGCTGTTCGAGCCGGTGCACGGCTCGGCACCCGACATCGCGGGAAAAGGCGTCGCCAACCCGATAGGCCAGATCTGGTGCGGTGCCATGATGCTGGACTTCCTGGGCCACAGGGCCGCGCACGACGCCATCCTGGCGGCCATAGAGACCGTGCTGGAGCCCGGCAGCGGCGGCCCGCGCACCCCCGACCTGGGCGGCACGGCACGCACGGCGGACGTGGGCCGGGCCATCGAACAGGCCCTCAAGGCCTGATTTCTTCAGGACGGGCCGGCGAATCCGTCTAGAATGCGCGCTCTGCAAAACGTCGGGGGGTGTTTCGGCACCACGGCGTATTGACAGTGGACATTTGTCGTAGGTGTAATTGCGAAACGCCGCCACCGCCCACAGGCCCGTGGCGGCGCGCTTTTCAGTCGTCCGGTCCTCCAGCGCACGCCAGCGGACCGGCCACCTGCCGAACATTCAACCGAACCATTTGATGAGGGGCTTCTTGTGAACAAAACTGAACTGGTCGAACACATCGCCAACCAGGCCGACATCTCCAAGGCTGCCGCCGCCCGCGCACTGGACGCCACCCTCGGCGCCGTCCGCACCACCCTGAAAAAAGGCGGCACCGTTTCGCTGGTTGGCTTCGGCTCGTTTGCCGTGACCAAACGCCCGGCTCGCACCGGCCGCAACCCCCGTACCGGCGCTGCGATTAAAATCAAGTCCGCCAAGGTGCCGAAGTTCCGTCCGGGCAAGGCTTTGAAAGACGCCCTGAACTGAACGCGACACGTGTTTCCGGTGGGGTGCTTAGCTCAGTTGGTAGAGCGGCTCTCTTACACGGAGTAGGTCGGCGGTTCGAGACCGTCAGCACCCACCACCCCGAACAAAGGCGAACCCCGGTTCGCCTTTTTTGTTGAATCAGCGCAGGTCCACGCATGTTCGATTCCATCCGCAATCACAAGAAATACCTGATGGGTTTCTTGATGATTCTCATCATTCCCTCGTTCGTGCTGTTCGGCATCGAGGGCTACAGCCGCTTCAACGAAGGCGGCGAGGTGGTGGCCCGTGTCGCGGGCAAGGACATCACCCGGCAGGAATGGGACGCGATGCACCGCCAGGAAAGCGACCGGCTGCTGTCCACCATGCCGACCATGGACCGCAGCCTGCTCGATTCCGACGAGGCGCGTTACGCCACGCTGGAGCGCATGGTGCGTGACCGCGTGATGGCCGTGGCCGCGCAGAAGCAGCACCTGACGACCAGCAACCAGCGTCTGGCGCGCGAGCTGCAGCAGAGCGAGGCGATCGCCTCGCTGCGCAAGCCCGACGGCACGCTGGACATGGACGCCTACCGCCAGCTCGTCGGCTCGCAGGGCATGACGCCCGAACAGTTCGAGGCCAGCGTGCGCGCCGACCTCTCGCGCCGCCAGGTCGCCGAAGGCGTGACCGGCTCCGGCTTCGTGCCGCCCGCGCTGGCCAAGTCCGTGGCCGACCGCTTTTTCGAACGCCGCGAAATCCAGCTGGCGCGCTTCAACGCCGACGACTTCCGCTCCCAGGTCAAGATCACCGATGAAGACGTGCAGCGTTACTACGACAGCAACAAGCCGCTGTTCGAGGCGCCCGAGCAGGCCGACGTCGAATACCTCGTGCTCGACATCGACACCCTGGCCAAAGGGCTCGTCATCAGCGATGCCGACCTGCGCAGCTACTACCAGCAGAACGCCGAACGTCTGGCTGGTGGCGAGGAACGCCGTGCGCGCCACATCCTGCTGACCGTGCCTGCCGGCGCCAGCGCCGACGAAAAAGCCAAGATCAAGGCCAAGGCGCAGGCCCTGCACGACAAGCTGGCGGCCAACCCCGCCCAGTTTGCCGAGGTGGCGCGGGCCGAATCCCAGGACCCGGGCTCCGCAGCCAACGGCGGCGATCTCGACTTCTTCGCGCGTGGCGCCATGGTCAAGCCCTTCGAGGATGCGGCGTTCCAGCTGCAGAAGAACCAGCTGTCGGATGTGGTCGAAACCGAATTCGGCTTCCACATCATCCAGGTCACCGATATCAAGAAGCCCGACGTCAAGCCCTTCGAAGCCCTGAAAGCCCAGCTCGAGGGCGAACTGCGCAAGCAGCAGGCCCAAAAACAGTACGCCGAGGCGGCCGAGCAGTTCAGCAACCTGGTCTACGAACAGTCCGACACGTTCGCGCCCACGGCCGAGCGCCTCAAGCTGCAGGTGCAGACCGCCAAGGGCCTCACCCGCGACGGCGAGCGCGGCCCACTGTCCAACCCCAAGCTGCTGCAGGCGCTGTTCTCCAGCGACTCCATCCAGAACAAGCGCAACACCGAAGCGGTGGAAACCGGCTCGAGCCAGCTCACCGCCGCCCGCATCGTCCGCCACACGCCGGCGCAGGTGCGCCCGCTGGCCGAGGTGGCCGCCGACGTGCGCCAGCGCCTGCTGGCCGAGCGCAGCGCCGCCCTGGCCAAGGCCGAAGGCGAGGCCAAGCTGGCCGCCTGGCGCCAGGACGCGGCTTCGGCCAAGCTACCTGCGCCCGTCGTGGTCGCGCGCGACAAGCCGGAAGGCCTGGGCGTCCCCATCCTGCAGGCCGTGCTGAGCGCCGATCTGGCTTCTGCACCAGCCTGGACGGGCATAGACCTCGGCGTGCAAGGCTACGCCGTGGCCCGCATCAACCGCGTGATCGAGCGCCCGGCGCCCGCCCCCGAGATGGCCCAGCGCGAAACGGCCGAACTGGGCCGCCTCTGGAACACCGCCGAAGGTCTGGCCTACCTGGAGCACCTGAAGGCGCGCTACAAGGCCGAGATCCGCGTTCCCCGGCCCAAGCGCGCGGGCGCCTGAGAATGCAGCACAAGTCAGGCTATAATCAAAAGCTCAAGTGGTGGCTGTAGCTCAGTTGGTAGAGTCCCAGGTTGTGATCCTGGTTGTCGTGGGTTCGAGTCCCATCAGCCACCCCATCAGATAAATTTCCATCGCCAAGTGCTTGATTTCCTTAGGAATCAAGCACTTTTTGCTTTCGGGGACTGAGAAGTTGTCACACAGCCTGTCACACAGAGCTGTGTAACAACCACCATGAAGTCCATTACCGAATCCATCTACGAACGCGGCAAGCACGGCACGAAGTACCTTCGTGTTCGCATCCCAAAATCCGTTCGCCCAGCCTACCCACAGCGGTGCACTCACATCACGTTGAGTCTTGGCACGACTGACCTGAAAGAGGCAAAGGTCCTGGCGCGCTCACATCGTGCAAGACTGGATGCTGAGTTCGAACGGGTCCGTCAGTGCCTTGTGGATCGGCA